>CASFSP010000092.1 GCA_949297385.1 uncultured Oscillospiraceae bacterium | reverse complement strand
TTGTTGTTATATCCGGCCCTTCCGGCTGCGGAAAAGAAACGGTTGTAAAGCATATACTTAAAACAGACCCAAGGTTTGTTTTAAGCGTGTCAGCAACTACCAGAGCCAAAAGACCTTATGAAACAGACGGTGTGGACTATATATTCCTCACCACCCAGGAATTTATATCAAAAATATCCAAAAGCGAATTTCTGGAACATACAATGTATTGCAACAATTACTATGGTACACTGAGATCCCAGATAGAGCAGAAGGTTGCCCGGGGCAAAGTGGTTATACTTGTTATCGAGGTGGAAGGCGCCCGGAATGTGAAAAAAGTTTATCCCGATGCGCTGACCATATTTATCGCTCCGCCTTCCCTTGAAGAACTGGAACGCCGCCTGCGTGAAAGAAACACCGAAGATGACGGCGTTATAAAACAGCGCCTTTACAAGGCAAACGAGGAACTGGGCTTTAAGAGCAGCTATGATTACATAGTTGAAAATAATTATGTGGAGCAGTGCGCTCAGTCAATAATTGATATTTTTGACGGAAAACAATAATGATGAAAAGGGGGTGGCTTTATGTTGACGGCAGGCGTTGCGGTGGATAAAGCCACCCTTGATTTTGACAAAATTTTTTCCTATGCCGTCCCCGACTGTTTCCGGGATACAATTCAGCGCGGGTCGATAGTGCTGGTGCCCTTCGGCGCCGGCAGCAGGCTGAGGCTGGGGATAGTGCTTTCCTTGGGGGACGAAGCGGAAAACGGCAGGCTGAAACAGATAATTGATGTCAAAAATGAGGACAGTGTGATAACAGATTACACCTTTTCCCTGATAGAACATCTGAAAGAAAGTACATTCTGCACCTGGTACGAAGCCGTTAAAACAGTTGTGCCGTACGGCGCACTGTACAAGATAAAAAACGGCGCACTGGCAAGAAGTTTGGTCAGGTACCGGCAGACAGTCTATACAGCGCGGCCTTTTGACGAAAAAAAGCTGAAAACTGATAAACAGAAAAAAATGTACAAAGCGCTGCAAGGCGTATGGCTTACAGGCCGGCAGCGGTGCCGGCGTGCAGATGCAGGCTCGTCTGTGCTGGCCAACCTGGTGAAATTCGGGGCGGTCACAACACGGCAGGAAGACAAGCGGACAACAGCCTATTCCCACATAAAAAAGTGCAGGGATGATGTGACGCTGTCACCGCAGCAGCAGAAAGTTTATGATGATATATGCCGGTGTGATGACTCAAAGCCGCATCTGATATACGGCGTCACCTCCTCAGGCAAAAGCATGGTTTTTATAAAACTTATAAAACACGCGCTGGAATCCGGGCAAAGTGCCATGGTGCTGGTGCCGGAAATATCCCTTACGCCGCAGATGATAAGGCTGGTAAAGGAATTTTTCGGCGATACTGTCAGCGTTATACACTCCCGGTTGTCCGCCACCGAAAGACTGCTGCAATACAATAAAGCTTTGAGCGGCCGGTCAAGGGTGGTTGTAGGTACCCGCAGTGCAGTGTTTACACCTTTGCAAAATCTGGGGCTGATAATAATTGACGAAGAACATGAAAAAAGCTTCAAAAGCGAAAGTGCTCCCAGATATTCGGCTGTCAGAGTGGCTTATCACATAGCCCAAAGGACAAAAGCCAGGCTGGTGCTGGCCAGTGCCACCCCCAGTGTCGAAAGCTTTTATCTGGCTAATCAGGGGTTTTATCATCTGCACACCATGCTTCAAAGATATGCGGGTCTGCCTTTGCCGTCGGTGGAAATAATAGATATGTCACGGCAGGCAATTACCGGTGATACGGGCCCTGTTTCCAATGTGATACTGCGATATATGGCGGAAAACCTTGCACGGGGAAAACAAAGCATAGTGATGATAAACAGGCGCGGATATTCCACTGTTGGAATATGCAAAGAATGTAAGCGGACTCTGAAATGTGAAGACTGTTCGGTAAATCTGGTAAAGCATAAAACCCAGAACAAGCTGATGTGCCACTATTGCGGCAGAAGCTATCCGGTAGCAGACACCTGCCCGGTGTGCGGCGGAGAAATCTCTTACAGCGGATTCGGTACCCAGCACATAGAAGAATATATACAGCAGGCACTGCCATCCGCCAGGATAATGCGCATGGACACCGACAGTGTTTCCCACCGGGACCACGAAGAAATGCTTGAAGCTTTCGGTAAAAAAGAGTATGATATATTGATAGGCACTCAGATGGTGGCAAAAGGTTTGGATTTTGAGGATGTCAGCCTGGTATGTGTGCTGGGAATAGACTCTATGCTGAACTACCCGGGCTACAACTGCAACGAGCAGGCCTTTGACCTGATGACGCAGGTTATAGGCCGTGCCGGCAGGAAAAACCGGGGCGGCAAGGCTGTCATACAGACCTATGACGTGTCCAACCCCATTATCGGCCTGGCCGCCAGGCAGGATTACATCTCATTTTACAAAGAGGAGATTGCCTATCGCAGGCTGAATGTTTATCCGCCATTCTGCACCATGGTTACCGTGGCCTTTACCAATTCGTCACGGGCCGGGGCAGCCAGGGATGCCGGTGCGTTTTTGCAGATAATAAAAGATATGGCTCCAAAAAGCAAAATACCGCTGGTTGTGCTGGGGCCTGTGCCTTTTGATGTGGCCATGGTCAGCAGGACATACCGCTGGCGCCTGAGCATAAAATGCAAAAACAACAAGCGGTTCAGGCGGTTTTTAAACCGCGCAGTACAGGCTTATCTGTCAGATAAGCAAAATAAATCGTCTATTTATATAAATATAAATCCATTGCAGGAATAAGGAGAATTATTATGGCAATAAGAACAATAGTACAGGACGGCGACCCGATTTTGAAAAAGAAATGCCGCCCGGTGACAGAATTCAATGAAAAACTGGGACAGCTGCTGGACGACATGGGCGAAACCATGGTTGCCGCCAACGGTTTGGGCTTGGCAGGACCTCAGGTTGGCATGCTGAAAAGATGCTTTGTTGTGCTGGATCAGTACCTGGACGAAGACGACAACGAAGTGGATGAAATTCTGGAATTTGTAAACCCGGAAATACTGGAAACCAGCGGCAAACTGACAATTTTTGAAGGCTGCCTGTCATTCCCCGGCAGAAACGGCGCTATCAGCCGCCCGCAGTATGTAAAAGTAAGGGCGCAGGACAGATTCGGCGAATGGTTTGAGCTGGAAGCCGAAGATATACTGGCCAGGGCAATCTGCCACGAAAATGACCATTTGGACGGCGTGACAATTATGGACCATGCCAAAGTATTTTACGAAGATCTGACCCCCGAACAGATAAAACGGTTGAATCTTGACGAGGACTATGAATAAAAAAGATACAAGAATAGTGTTTATGGGTACACCGGACATCGCCCGGCAGTGCCTTTCACAGCTCATTTGTGACGGATACAATATTGTCGGAGTGTTCACCCGCGAGGACAAACCGGTGGGCAGAAAACAGGTGATGACGCCTCCACCGGTAAAGTTGGTGGCACAGGAACATGATATACCGGTGTTCCAGCCCAAAAACCTAAAAGGCAGCCGGAAGGACGATTTGTCTGCCCTGGCGCCGGACATGATAGTTGTGGTGGCTTACGGCCGCATACTGCCCAAAGAAATAATAGATATGCCTGTTTTGGGCTGTCTTAACCTGCATGTGTCCCTGTTGCCCAAGTACAGGGGCGCTGCACCGATACAGTGGGCAATCATAAACGGCGAAAAGCGCACCGGCGTCAGCGTCATGAGAATAGACGAAGGCCTGGACACCGGCGATGTGATAGATGTGCTGCCCATAGATATTGATGAAAACGAAACACGGCCCCGGCTGTTTGAAAAAGTGGCAGAAAAAGGCAAAGAATTTTTAAGCCATGTGGTCGGCCGCGTCATAGAAGGGGACTTTACCCTTACACCTCAGGACCATGAAAAAGCCACCCTGGCTCCTCCTTTGAAAAAGGAGATGGCAGATTTTGACTTTGGCGCCGATGCCCGGACTCTGCACAACAAAATCCGCGGTCAGTTCCCATGGCCGGGCGCACAGTTTACCTATGAAGATAAAACTGTAAAAGTACTGGAAAGCAGGCTGAGAAAAGAAAGCGGAGCTCCCGGACAGATTTTGTCCACAAAGCCGCTGGTTGTAGCGTGCGCCGACGGAGCGCTGGAACTGGTCACGGTTCAGCCCCGGGGTTCAAAGGCCATGGACGGTACCGCCTGGTGTGCCGGACGCAGGCTGAAAAAGGGAGATTTATTGCAGTAAAAATTTCCAGTATTTTTAACTTCTTTTTTACCAAATTATCAAAAATGGATAATAAAATAAAACCATAAGAAAAATTTGGTTGGCAGGATATCTGCCAAAGGAGATAATATATAATGTTTTTTGATATTTATTATTTGATTTTGGTTGTACCGGCAATAATTTTTGCCATGTATACACAAAGACAGGTACAGTCCACTTTTGATCAGTTTTCACACACAACCACATACAGCCGTATGACCGGATATGAGGCGGCCAGGAGGATACTGGACGCCAACGGCCTGCGCCATGTGGCGATAGAGCGTGTTGCCGGAAACCTTACTGACCATTATGACCCCAGGGCAAATGTCATCAGGCTGTCCGACAGGGTGTATTCCTCACCCAGTGTTGCGGCCATAGGTGTTGCAGCCCATGAAGCGGGCCATGCAGTGCAGTATGCGGTGGGTTATGTGCCGATAAAATTAAGATCTGCCATACTTCCCGTATGCCAGATAGGCTCCAGTTTGTCCTGGCCGCTTATCATTATGGGTTTGCTTTTAAGCAGCGGAAACCTGGTAAACATCGGTCTGCTATTGTTTGCCACAGTGGCGATATTCCAGTTCGCAACCCTGCCGGTGGAATTCAACGCCAGCGGACGCGCGGTGGAGGCTTTGTCCATGAGCGGCACCATAACTGACAGCGAACTTTACGGCGTAAGGAAGGTGCTTAAAGCTGCGGCAATGACTTATGTGGCCACTTTGGCTGTTTCGGTGGCTCAGCTGCTCAGGCTTATGCTGATTTTCGGCGGACGCGACAGAGATTAAAAACAACAGAGAGGTAATATGTCCTACGACTTGACCAGGAGGCTGGTGGTTGAAGGCTTGTTAAAGGTGGAAAACGCCTCGTACTCAAACCTGGTGTTTTCCTCCATTGCCCAAAACCACCCGATGACTGACGCGCAGCGCGCCTTTGCGGCAAAGCTGTTTTACGGCACGGTTGAAAGAATGATAACGCTTAATTACATTCTCAGCCGTTTTGTCAGCAAGCCTTTAAAAAAACTTGACAGGGAAGTTTTGGCAATAGTGCAAAGCGGCCTGTATCAAATTTTATATATGGATTCCGTGCCGGTTTTCGCGGCGGTTAACCAAGCTGTCAGCCTGTGCTCTTATTTCAAAAAGACCAGCGCCAAAGGCTTGGTTAATGCTGTTTTAAGAAAAGCGGCAAATTTTGATTTGAAAAGCGCTGAATTTAAAAATGACAGGGAAAGAATAAGCGTGACATATGCTGTCAGCGGCGAGATAGCCGACATCCTTATGAGGGATTACCCTGACAGTTTTGAAGATATACTGGCCGGTATGTTCAACATTCCGGAATTGATTATAGTGGTAAACACTGTAAAAATTTCGGTGGAAGATTATAAAAAAATCCTGGATTTGGCATCAGTGAAGTGGGAGCAGACGCCCATTGACAACTGTCTGAAAGTTTATTTTCGCGGTGCTGTTACAGCTTTGCCCGGCTTTGAGCAGGGACATTTTTTTGTACAGGGGCTGGCCAGCAGGTATGCGGTTTACAGCGCCGGGATAAAAAACGGGCGGCACATATTGGATTTGTGCGCTGCGCCCGGCGGCAAAACATTTTCCGCAGCTATAGACGCCCAGAATACAGCGCAGATTATCAGCTGTGACCCAAACCCGTCAAGGCTGCCGCTGATAGAACAGGGCGCGGCCAGGATGGGCCTTGATAACATACATACACTGGAAAACAGGGGCGAGGTAAGGCGCCGGTGCCTGGGCGGTCAGGATGTGGTACTGTGTGATGTACCTTGTTCCGGCATAGGTATAATAGCCAAAAAGCCTGATCTGAGGTTCAAACCTTTGGAAAAAATACGGCAGTTGTGCCGGCTCCAGCGGGATATACTGCAAACCGCCTCCGGATATCTGAACACCGGCGGACGCCTGGTATACTCCACTTGCACCCTCAACAAACAGGAAAATGAAATACAGATTGAAAAATTTCTGTCCGCCAACCCAAATTTCAGCCTGAAAGAGCAGAGTTGCCCGCTGAATGGGGCGGTTAATTGTAACAATATGGTTACATTTTTGCCCTCAAAGGCTAATTGTGACGGTTTTTTTGTGGCGGTACTGGAAAAAATGTGGTAAAATAAATGAGCATGATTGATATAAGCAGTTTACAACTGGAACAGTTAAAAGAATACATAACAGGCCTTGGAGCCAAACCTTTTGTAGCAGGCCAGATATACCGGTGGATTCATCAAAGAGGCGCTCAAAGCTTTGACGAAATGACAGATATTTCAAAATCTTTCAGGGAAAAGCTTTCGCGTGAGCGGTATATAACCGGCCTTTCAATCCGCAAAAAGCAAGTGTCAAAGGACGGTACGATAAAATATCTTTATCAGCTGGCGGACGGCAACTGTATAGAAACCGTGCTTATGCGCTATCAGCACGGAAACAGTATATGCGTATCCAGCCAGGTGGGTTGCCGAATGGGCTGTACATTCTGCGCCTCCACCCAGCACGGCAAGGTCAGAGACCTGACTGCCGGGGAGATTTTGCGGCAGGTGTATGCCACTGAAAAGGACATAGGCGAAAGGATCAGCAACATCGTAATGATGGGCATAGGAGAACCTCTGGACAATTTTGACAATGCCATAGCGTTTATAAAGATTATTTCTTCCCCGCAGGGCAAAAATATAAGTCAAAGGAACATAAGCCTTTCCACCTGCGGTATTGTCCCCAGGATATATCAGCTGGCGCAGCTGAAACTGGGAATAACCTTATCCATTTCCCTTCATGCAACCACAACTGAAAAGCGCAAGGTGACCATGCCCATAACAAACGCGTACAGTGTGGAAGAGCTTATGCAGGCATGCAGGGACTATACAAAAACAACCAACAGAAGGATATCTTTTGAGTATTCCATGATAAAGGGTGTCAACGATACCGATGAAGATGCCCAAAGGCTGGCACGGCTGCTGAAAGGCATGATAAGCCATGTAAACCTTATACCCATTAACCCGGTGGACGGCTCGCCGTATACCCAGAGTGACGATGCCGTTATAAAGGCGTTTCAGAAAAAATTGCAAAATTTACATGTCAATGCTACCATACGACGCAGGCTGGGACAGGATATTTCTGCGGCGTGCGGTCAGCTGAGAAATGAAAACAGGTGAACTATGAAAATTGTCGGTAAGACAGATAAAGGATTTAAAAGGTCTGACAACCAGGACAGATTTGTGGCCGGTACGCTGGAAAACGGAATCAGTTTCGGCTTTGTTTGCGATGGTATGGGCGGCGCCAACGGAGGCAGCGTGGCCAGCGGTATGCTGTGCAAAACTTTGGAAGAAATGTTGTTTTTGCAGAGTGAAAACAATGCCATGAACGCAGAAGAAACAGTTTTGGACGCTGTAAGCGTAGCCTGCGCGCAGATATACACCAAAGCCGAAAATGACAAATCCCTCAGCGGGATGGGTACCACATTGTCCGGCGTCAGCATTTGCGATGACACATGCAATGTATACAATGTTGGCGACAGCCGTGTATATATACTGCGTGCAGGTGTTCTGACGCAGATAACAGAAGATCATTCTGTGGTGCGGCAGCTGTTCAGGCAGGGAGCTATCAGCGAAGAGGAAATGGCCAGCCACCCACAGAAAAACCTGATAACCAGGGCTGTGGGTGTCAGAAAAGAGGTCGAAGTTGATGTGAGCGAGATCAGGCTGAAAAAAGGCGACAGGTTGCTGTGCGCTTCCGACGGACTGACCAACTTTGTACCCAGGCGGGAGATTGAAGGCATGATGATGCAGCAGGATCTGTATGCTGTGCCGGATATGCTGATCAAAGCAGCTTTGAAAAAGGATGCCAGTGACAATATAACGGCTCTGGTGCTGGAATACTGACAGAAAGGTGAGTTGACTTATGGACAACAGCTATATCGGAAAACTTATCGATAACCGATATGAAATTATATCCCTTATCGGTGTGGGCGGCATGTCAAATGTGTACAAAGCCATTGATACTGCCACCGGTAATACCGTTGCTATCAAATTTTTAAAGCAGGAGTTTTTCGGCAACGAAGAATTGGTGAGGCGCTTCAAGAATGAAAGCAAAGCCATATCACTGCTGGATAACCCAAACATAATAAAAGTTATAGATGTAAACATATCTGCTGACGAAAAATATATAGTAGTGGAATATATAGACGGTATAACCCTCAAAGACTATATAGACAACCGCAAGGTGCTGACATGGCAGGAGACTGTCCGGTTTACATCTACTATTCTTTCGGCAATAGGCCATGCCCATGACAATGGCATAATACACAGGGATCTTAAACCGCAGAACATAATGCTTTTGCGTGACGGTACCCTGAAAATAATGGATTTTGGCATAGCCAGACTTTCCACGGCCAACCAGAAGACTGTAACCGACAAAGCTATCGGCTCTGTGCATTATATCAGCCCTGAACAGGTTAAAGGCAAAAACAGCGATGGTCGCAGCGATATATACAGCATAGGTATTATGATGTACGAAATGCTTACTGGAACACTGCCTTTTGTATCTGATACAGCGGTGTCGGTGGCTATCAAACAGGTGTCCGATACTGCCAGACGCCCCAGCGAAATAGTCGAAAGCATACCAAAAGGGCTGGAACAGATAGTACTTAAAGCCATAGAGAAAAATGCAGATGACAGATATCCTTCTGCACAGCGGATGCTTAAAGACCTGATGCGGTTCAAGGCAAATCCCGCAATAGAATTTAATTATGAGGACGAGGGTAAAACCCAGACTGTAATGGTGGACAAAGTGGCAAAAAAGACAACCAAAAAGAAAAATGGTGCCAGTGTCAAAAAGGGTGTAAAAATTACGCTTCCGATGCTGGCCGGCGTGGCAGCGGCCTTTGCCGTCAGTGCCCTGGTGGCTATATTTCTGATATTCAAGCTCAGCGACAACCCGCTTCTTACCAGCCAGCGAGATGTAGAGCTGCCTAACTTCATCGGTATGACCGAAGAAGAGATAAAAAACTCTGACTATAAGTTTAAATTTGATATAGAGTACGCCTATTCCAGTGAATATGCTGAAGGGGTGGTGTTTTCTCAGAATCCGAAGCCGCCCAAAACTATAAAAGAAAAAGGCACTGTAAGGCTGAAAATCAGCCAGGGTGCACAGTCCAGCCAGCTGCCGGACCTTTCCGGATATTCCAGAAGCGAAGCGTCAAAGGTGCTTTCTGAAATGGGCGTAAATGTTGAAATCCAGACAGTAAGGGACAACAATATAAAAATAGGTTATATAATAAGAACTGAGCCGGAAAAAGGCACTATACTTACTTCTGACAGCACTGTCACGCTTTATGTATCTTCCGGCGACGGAAGCACAGGTCTTAACATGGTGACAGTTCCCAATGTTGTTGGTGTGTCTTCATTGGAAGAAGCCAGCAAGATTCTGGCGTCTAATAACCTCAGCCTGGGTTCATACACTTATAGGCGGGATGGTGCACCTTCCGGCACTGTTATTGAACAAAGTCCTGGCAACGGTGAAAAGGTACTGGCCGGTTCCGGAATAAGTCTTGTTATATCCTCAGGCATACCTACATGTCCCGACTGTGGTTCAACAGATCATACAGTGCACCCGACATGTGAAATATGCGGTTCAAAAGACCATCTGAAAGACGAGCATGTCTGCGAACTGTGTGGCAAGAAAGGACATGGAAAGGATACATGCCCGGACAAGTGTCCGATACACGGCTCTGACCATCTGGCTTCCGAATGTCCGGATACCAATCCGTCTCCGTCACCAAGTCCTGACCCTTCACCAAGCCCTGACCCGTCACCCAGCCCTGACCCGTCTCCTACTGCAAATACCGGCGCCGAGGGTGCAGTTGCTGCATATGTTGACAGGCTGCGTCTGTCTGTCGATTACCTGACCGAAGGAAATTTCTTTGAACTTCCTTTCTTAAATGCAGTGACTGTTGATTTTTCCGGCGGCAAAGACAGAATGTTCAAAAAGGTCCAGTCCGTTTTATGACAGATAACATTATATTGAAAAGCGTCGGCGGATTTTACTATGTAAAGTCCGGTGATGAAATAGTGGAATGTAAAGCAAAGGGAAAGTTCAGAAATCTTTCCCTTTCTCCCGTTGCAGGGGATATAGTAGATATAGAAAAAGACGGCAGCTCTGCTGTTATATCAAAAATTCATTCCCGCAAAAACAAATTTCTCCGTCCGCCTTTTGCCAACCTGGACCTTTTGGTCATGATTGTGTCGACGGTTGATCCTGCGCCGAATTTTCTTGTAATTGATAAAATGTGCGCCATAGCGCGGCATAAAAATGTTCAGGTGGCTATGGTTATAACCAAAACCGATCTGGCTGCCGGCGAGCAGATAGGCCGGATATACAGCCGGGCGGGTTTTCCGGTGTTTTTTACAGGGCGGGATGACAGCCGGCAGCTTGCATCTCTTAAAGAGCTGATGAAAGATAAGCTGTGCGCTTTTTCCGGCAACAGCGGAGTCGGAAAATCCACTCTGCTCAACAAGCTGTTTCCCGGTCTTAATCTGGCCACAGGAGACATAAGCAGGAAACTGGGACGCGGCAGGCATACCACCAGGCAGGTGGAGATATTTCAGACGGATATATGCATGGTTGCCGATACCCCTGGATTTTCTTCGGTAGAGTTGGATGACGACAACCATATTTCCAAAGAAGACCTGCCACACGCTTTTATAGAGTTTGAGAAGTATTTGGGTGAGTGCAAATTCAGTGATTGCTCGCACACCGGAGAAAAAGGCTGCCGTATAAAACAGGCGGTGGAAGAAGGAAAAATATCTTTGTCAAGATACGAAAGCTATATGGCGTTGTATCAGAGACAGAAAAATATAAAGGAATGGCAGTTATGAAGAAACGCTGTGTGGTCATAGGTTCGGTGGAACCGGATATTGACATTAAAAAATATATCAGCACCGGTGATTTTGTCATCTGTGCCGACAGAGGTTGGATCCATGCGAAAAATCAGGGCATAGACCCGGATATGATTGTAGGGGATTTTGACTCATCTCCGCGTCCGGGCACGGCAGATGCGCATGTGGTCGTTCTTCCGGTGGTAAAAGATGATACAGATACTTATCATATAGCAAGATATATAGTAGAAAACGGTTTTACAGATGCGCTTTTCTGCTGTGTACTGGGCGGCAAAAGGATAGAACACACCCTGGCCAACATACAGACATTGTTGTTTTTGGCTCAGAACAGGATTAACGCCACCATGATTGACAGCCGCAGCAGCCTGATTGCGGTCAGCAACGGTGAAATAACATTGCCGGATATGCCGGGCAAATATTTTTCCGTGCTGTCACTGGGAGATCTTGCTGAGGGAGTCAGCATAACTGGTGCCAAATATCCTTTGGACAATTATATGATGAAAAATAATTACCCCATAGGTACCAGTAACGAATTTGACGGCACAGATGTGCACATCAGCGTAAAAAAAGGCGATATTTTGATTGTGATAACAGATAAAGATTAAAAATAAAGGCTTTGCGCTTGACGCAAAGCCTTTATTTTTTGTCGCAGTTTTCCTTTTCATCCTTTTCGAATTTTTTTATCTCTGCTCGGTTTCGGATAATTCTGTTTATGCACACCAAAGCTATCGTTACAGGTATGGCGTAAATAGCATAATATCCTATATTATAAAAAATATCCTGCATTAAAAATACATACCTCCAAATCATTTGTCTATATTTTAACATAAAAAAATTATTTGGCAATATGGTTTTGTAATAATTTTGTTACAATTTATTTTATAAAAAATACATAAATTTTATGCAAAATTTTATAAAATTTGCATATAAAATAACGATTTATTGTAAAATTTGATTAAAAATTGTGTTGCAAAATAAAAATTCTTGATATATAATTTTAGACATAGGGGCGCGATGCCCAAATAAGTGCAAAAAGCACCAAAAATTAGGAGGATTTTCCAATGAAAAAGTTACTTGCTTTGCTCCTCGCAGGAGCTATGGCACTGTCTATGGTTGCCTGTTCCAGTGACGAGCCCCAGACAGAAGAAGACGGCGAAGGCAAAATGAGAGTCCAGCTGATCGTTTCCAATCTGGGCGACAAATCTTTCAATGACTCTGCTCATGCAGGCCTGCAGAAATGTGCTGAAGACTATGGCATAGACTACAAATATGTTGAATTCGGTACAGATAACTCCAAGGCAGAACCCACTTTGCTGGAAGCTGCTGAAGACGGCTATGACCTGGTTATCTGCAACAACCTTGGTTTTGGTATCGGTGCAGAATGGGTACGGAACAATGCTGCCAACTATCCCGAAACAACATTTGTTATCTATGATGAACCCAGCGTTGAAAACAGCCTGGAAAATGTTCAGTATCTTTGCTACAAAGCAAATGAATCTGACTTTATCGCCGGCGCTCTGGCAGCCAAACTGTCAGAAAGTGGCGTTATCGGTTTTGTAGGCGGACAGGAAACACCTGTTATCCACGACTTCCTGGTTGGTTACATTCAGGGTGCTCAGTATGTAAATCCTGACATTAAAGTTGTTGTTTCTTATGTAGGTAACTACACAGATACAGCCAAAGGCACAGAATTGGCAAATGCTGCCATCGATGCTGGCGCTGATGTTATTCATGCTGTAGCCGGCGGCGCAGGCAACGGTGCTTTGGAAGCTGCTCAAAAAGCTGGTGCCCTGGGTATCGGTGTTGACTCTGACCAGTACGAACTGTTCAAAGAAAACAAACCCGAACTGGCTGCTTCTATCGTAACATCCTCTCTGAAAAATGTTGGCGAATCTCTCTACCAGATGATCGGTTCCATGATCGACGGTACATATACATGGCAGCCTCAGCTGTGGTTCGGTATGGCAGAAAACTGTGCCGGTATCGCTGAAAACGAAAACTATACAGCTTTGGTAAGCGAAGAAGTGCGCGCTGAAATCGAAGAGATCAAAGCAGCTGTTGCTTCCGGTGAAGTTGAAGTTAAATCAGCTTACGGTATGACTTCTGACGAAATTAACGACATGGTAAATGCAGTTAAGAAATAATTTTTTCTGACTGAAATTAACTTATTTTAGCCTATTAGTTATTTAATTAACAAACATACGGGCGATACTTTATAAGTATTGCCCGTTTATTTATGAAAATACAATTTTTTGTTTACATTTTGTATTTTTTTTAGTACAATATTATCATAAAATATCTAGCGAGGTGAGGAAAATGCCAGAAGAAATTTTGCTTATGGACAAAATAACAAAGGTATATCCCAATGGCTTTGTGGCAAACAAAGATGTTACTTTATCCATCAACAAAGGCGAAATTCACGCGCTTGTGGGTGAAAACGGCGCTGGCAAATCAACTTTAATGAAAGTCCTCTTTGGCATAGAGCAGCCTGAAGAAGGTAAAATCTATATCAAGGGCAAAGAGGTAAAGATCAACAACCCTCTCGAAGCAATAGCCAATGGTGTAGGTATGGTTCATCAGCACTTTATGCTGGTTCCGTCCCTTACTGTTGCCGAAAATGTTGTTTTGGGCATGGAGCCGAAAAAAAACGGTCTTTTTGACTTTGAAGAGGCTGTGAGAATTACCGAAGAAGCCGTAAACAAATATAACCTGAAAGTTTCCGCCCGTGCCAAGGTAGAAGACCTGCCGGTTGGTTTTAAACAGAAGGTGGAAATAATCAAAGCATTGGTGCGCGGTGCCGAGATACTTATTCTGGATGAGCCGACAGCCGTTTTGACTCCCCAGGAAACAGCCGAGCTTTTTGTAGAGCTCAAACATCTGCGCGATCAGGGACATACTATAGTATTTATCAGCCATAAGCTGAATGAGATAAAAGAACTTTGTGACCGTCTCACAGTGCTGCGTCTGGGCAAAAGCGTCGGCAAGGCAATAGTTGCTGATGTTACCGAACAGGAAATATCAAAAATGATGGTTGGCCGTGATGTTGTACTCAAAGTGGAAAAAACAAAAGCAGAGCCCAAGGAAACAGTGCTTAAAGTGCGCGATTTGCGAATTGCTTCTGACACAGGCCGCACCATCGTTGACAATATCAGCTTTTCTGTGCGCAAGGGCGAAATACTGGGCGTTGCAGGCGTTGAAGGCAACGGACAGAGCCAGATAAGTGAAGCAATAACAGGCCTTCTGGATTTTCAGGATGGCAGCATATCTGTCAATGGGGAAAATGTCAAAGGCAAAACAATACGCCAGATAAGGGAAATGGGTGTATCTCATGTATCCGAAGACAGAATGACCTATGGTGTTGCATCCACCAGCGGCGTAAAAGACAATGTTATTTCTGACAGATATTACAAAAAAGAATTTAATAAAGGCCTGCTGATGGACAAAAAGAAGATAGAAGATTTGTCTGACAGGCTTATAAAAGAATTCCTGATAAAATGTGACGACAGAGATCGGGCAGTAAAGATGCTGTCCGGCGGTAACATGCAGAAAGTTGTTGTTGCCCGCGAGTTTTCCAACAACCCGAAACTTGTTATTGCAAACCAGCCCACCCGTGGTATCGACGTTGGTGCGACTGAGTTCATCCGTAAAAGATTGGTCGAACTGCGTGACGAAGGAACCGCAGTACTGCTGATCTCCGCAGACCTGAATGAAGTTCTGGAACTGTCAGACAGCCTGATAGTCATGAACGAAGGTCATATTGCAGCATACATACCCGACGCTTCCTCCATAAGCGATATGGAACTGGGCGAGTATATGCTTGGCGTAAAGAAACAGACTCCGGAAGAGATTGCGAGGGTAGCTTATGACTAGTAAACAGATAGAAAGGCGCTTTGACGCTTTTAAAACTTTTATGGCGATTGCCATCGCCCTTGGCATTGCTTTCATTGTAATTTCCTTTGTAAGTGAAGCGCCGGTTGATGCCATTGTTACATTTATAACCGGTCCTTTGCAGAGAAAATCCCGTATAGGTAATATACTGGAAATGATGACACCTATCATGTTCACCGGTACTGCTATATGTATTATGTATCAGGCTAACCAGTTTAACATGATCGGTGAAGGTGCTTTTCTTATAGCTGCCAACCTGACAACCTGGTTTGCAGTAACTCATGAAACCTGGTCCGGCCTTCCGTTGCAGATTGCCTGCTTACTGGTAGGTATAGTGACAGGTGTTGCAGCAGCGTTTATTCCTGCCATATTGAAGGTTAAATTTAAAGCCAATGAAGTTGTTTCATCAATTATGATGAACTACATACTGTTGAATGTATCAAACTATATTTTGTATTACAAAATGAGAGATACTGTCAGTGGCCAGCAGGCTTCATACAAAATTCCTGAACGGGCTAAATTTACAAAAATCTGGACAGGCACCCGCGTACATACAGGTATATTTATTGCTCTGGCAGTTGCTGTATTGATGTATTTCTTTATTTACAGAACCAAATGGGGCTATGCCATAAGAATGGTTGGCGCCAACGCCAATTTCGCCAAATATTCCGGTATTTCCATAGTAAGCGTTGCTATGGCTACACAGCTTATAGGCGGTGCTATTGCCGGTCTCGGCGGATCCGTTGAAATGTTGGGTATGTACGACAGGTTTATCTGGTATGGTGTTCAGCCCGGATATGGCTTTGACGGTATCATGGTAGGCGTTTTGGCCAAAAACAATCCGATTTTGGTGCCTTTGGCAGCGTTTTTCCTGGCATACATGAGGATAGGCGCTGATGTTATGAACCGTATGTCCGATGTTCCGATAGAGTTCGTTGATGTGGTTCAGGGCCTTATTATCATGTTTGTTGCGGCAGAAATGTTCCTGTCCAAATACAAACATAAACTTATTGTTAATAACGCTAAAAAACAGCTTGAAGCAAAGGAGGCTGCTGAATAATGGGTGAAGGTTTATTTTCTCAGATTTTTGATCTTTTGTTCACAACTTCTTTTGCCGCTTCCATTCTCCGCGTAACCACACCGATTTTGTTTGCTGCTTTGGGCGGACTTATCGCCAGAAGATGCGGAATTATGAACCTGGCTTTGGAAGGTATGATGCTGACCAGCGCTTTGGCCGGTGTTGTTGTATCTGCTTTTGTGAGAAAAGCTGTACTTGGTGACTTGATGCCGGCTGACGCCGCTTATGAAGCTGTGTCAGGTCGAGCAGCTGCCGCCGGTGCCGCAGCAGGATTTTTTGCTGGTGTGCTGTGTTCAGTTCTTATGAGCCTTTTCCTGGCTTATATGGCAGTTCAGCTGAAAGCAAACATATACCTTTCCGGTTTGGCTATAAACACTATTTCAACCGGTGGTACAGTTTTTGCACTGTATCTGGCTGCCGGAGAAAAAGGTATGTCCTCATCCCTTAACTCCTGCACAATGCCTGTTGTAGATATCCCGATTATAAAGGATATTCCGATTATAGGCGAAATTATCTCAGGACATAATATAATGGTATATTTTGCACTGTTGTGTGTTCCGCTGGTTTATTACATAGTAATGAGAACTTCCACAGGTCTGAGAATAAGGGCTGTTGGTGAAAACCCCAATGCTGCTGAATCTGTTGGCGTAAATGTTAAAAAAGTACAGTTTCAGGCAATGGCTTTGTCCGGATTATTCTGTGGTTTTGGCGGTGTATCCCTGTCAATGGGCTATGTATCATTCTTCAGCCGCGGCATGACAGCAGGTAAAGGTTTTATCGGTATGTCTGCCATGAACCTGGGCAACGCAACGCCTATCGGTACAACAATAGCTGCGTTCCTGTTTGGTATGTTTGATGCAATGGCAAACATTTTGCAGTCACTGTCTGTTCCCAGCCAGTTCATTGCGTCAATACCTTATGTGGCAACATTGATAGGTCTTATTGTTTTTGCTATCCAGACAGACAGAAAAACCAAAAGACTTAAAGAAAAACACAGTAAATAAAAATTTAAGGCAGGCTCTATGAGCTTGCCTTTTATTTGGATTTAAGAGGTAAAAGATGAGAAGAAAAGACAGACGGGTAACAGATGACAATGTCATAAACGAAATAATTTTGCGGTGCGATGTTTGCAGGCTGGGTTTTGTTTCAGACGGCATGGCCTATATATTGCCGCTGAACTTCGGCTTTGAAAGCAAAAACGGCAAAAGGACATTTTATTTCCACAGTGCGCTTGAAGGTAAAAAGATAAATCTGCTTAAATCAGCTTCGGCAGTAAGCTTTGAGATGGACACAGATCACCGGCTGAACATCGCTGATGAGGCGTGCGGTTTTTCTTATCGTTTTAAAAGTGTTATGGGGACAGGCAGGATAACAATTTTGGCGGACATAGACAAACCTTACGCCCTGGACAGGATAATGGAGCATTACCGGGGTGAAAAAAGCTGGGATTACAGCAAAGAGGCTTTGAAATCGGTCTGTGTATACAAGCTGGAAGCTGATTTTGTCAGCTGCAAAGCGCATAAATAAAATTTTTGCGTAAAAATTGAAAAAAGTACTTGCATTTTTTTTGAAAATAGTATATTATATATTAGCACCTCGTTAGAGGGCTGATATCTGGGTGTGGCGCAGTTGGTAGCGCGCTACCTTGGGGTGGTAGAGGTCGCCTGTTCAAGTCAGGTCACTCAGACCAGTAAACCGTCGGTATTTCCGACGGTTTATTTTTTTTGTAAATTAAGTTTGCGGCGATATTTTTATTTTCGTAAAATGTTGGCCAGGGCAGGTGACCGGCATTGATGCCTGCCCAAAAATGAAACTGATTGATTTTCAATTTACAAATAGTAAAAAACGGATAGATTTTTACATACAGTAAAACCTATCCGCCGTTTTTTAATTTGTGTCAGTTAATAACAGCAATTATTTGCAAAATTTATTTATATAATTGTCTATGCACTGTTTGACTATCTCTTTGGCTTCCTGCGCGCCTTTTACTTCGTTTACGACAGTTTCTTTGTTTTCCAGGTTCTTGTAAACTGTAAAGAAGTGTCCCATTTCATTGAATATATGCCGCGGCAGCTCGCTTATATCTTTATATCCGTTGTATGTGGGGTCACTGAAAGGAATTGCAATGACCTTTTCGTCCATTTTGCCGCCGTCCAGCATGGTGATAACGCCTATGGGGTAAACCCTTACAAGGCTCATGGGAATGATATTTTCACTGCACAACACCAGCACATCCAGCGGGTCACCGTCATCGGCGTAGGTCCTGGGAATCAGGCCGTAGTTAGCCGGATAGTGGGTGGATGTATGCAGTATCCTGTCCAAAATAATATGACCTGTTTCTTTGTCCAGCTCATATTTGTTTTTGGATCCTTTTTCAATTTCTATAACCGCAATAAAATCGTCTGGGGTAATGCGCTTGGGGTTGATTTCATGCCAGATATTAGACATTTCTTTTCCTCCTTGATATCTTTTGATGACATTTTACCATAAATACCGGAAAAATAAAAGGAAAACTATCGGCCCTGATCATTTTCTTCCAGCAGCCGCAATATCTGCTTTTGCAGGCTGATTATACTGTCCAGTTTGTAGTGCACATCCTCAATGATGATTTCACTTTTCAGATTTATCTTGTAATCTCCTTCGCTGCGTTTTCTGTCTTTTTCTTCCTGACGGTTTTGGCTCATCATAATAAAAGGAGCCTGCAAGGCGGACACACAGGATAATATAAGATTAAGCAGTATGAAGGGGAACGGGTCAAAAGCGCGGTCTGTCAGGATAAAGTTTACACCCACCCACAAGATCAGTGCTGTGCAGAAAATTATTACAAAGGCCCACGATCCTGCAAACCTGGCCATGAGATCTGCTGCTTTCTGACCGAATGTGGCTTTTTCATCTTCGTATATATTATACAGCGTGCTTTCTGCCAGTAACCGGTGTATAAAATGTTCATCATCAATCTGGTCTTCGGTGGAGCGGATAATCTTTCGGGCCAGTTTTTGTCTTTCTTCTCTTGTCATAATAGCACCTGCATGTTTTTATTTTATTATTGACTGTAAAAATAAAAAATTTCAAAATATCCCTTGACATTATTGGCGAAATATGGTATTATTTTTTAGCAATCAGTTATGCGCTTGTAGCTCAGGTGGATAGAGCAACTGCC
>CASFSP010000091.1 GCA_949297385.1 uncultured Oscillospiraceae bacterium | reverse complement strand
CACTATTACTATCCATTTGTGGCTCAGGTTGAAACTGAGAGCCTTTTCATATCCGGACAGCAATTTTGCAAACAGTCCGCCCTTGTCTTCCTTTGGCTGTGTCAGCATGTTGGAAGCCATGGCAGGCACCAGTGTCAGGGCCACAATAAGGCTGGCCACCAGGGAGTAGCCGATTGTCAGACCCATATCGGTGAATATCTGCCTGGACAGACCCTGGGTAAACAGTATCGGCACAAATACGCATATTGTTGTCAGGGTGGAGGCCGCAATGGCGCCGCCCACCTGCTTTGCGCCAAGCACGGCAGCCTTTACTGCGGGGTATCCCAGGTTGCGCAGGCGGTATGTGTTCTCAATTACAACAATACTGTTGTCCACCAGCATACCTACACCCAGGGCCAGGCCGGACAAGGATATGATGTTCAGTGTTACACCGCTGAAATACATCAGCACAATGGCAAACAGAACACTGATCGGTATGGAAAAACCGATTATCAGTGTGGGCTTCAAATCTTTCAGGAAGAACATCAGGACCGCCAGCGCAATGATACCGCCGTAAATCAGGTTTTCCATTACGCTGTTTACAACCATCTCTATGTAAACACCCTGGTCCATAAGGGTGGTTATATGCACATTTTCATTTTCGGACATAACCTGCCGGATTTCCCGGTTTACAGCCTTGCACACCTGTGAGGTGGAGGCGGTGGAAGATTTCTGCAAAGACAGAAACACGCCGGGGTTGCCGTTTATGCGCACATAGCTGTCAGCACTGTTGTCGGCAACGGATATGTCCGCCACATCTTTCAGGTAAATGGGGTCCAGCCCGTCTATTCCCATATCCACCAGCAAAAGATTGTTCAGCTGGTCAATGTTTTCAAAGGTTTCGCCCACTTTTACCGTCAGCTTTTCGCCGCCGTCGGTTATATATCCGGCCGGCATGGAAAAGTTCTGGGCTGTCAGTATGTTGGACAGCATCTCCTGCGTTACCAGCGAGTCAATGTTTGCACTTTTCAGTGCACTGTCACGGGCGCTTTCAAATTCTTTTATTCCGCTGTCCAGCTGCGCCTGAGCGGTGTCCAGCTGTACTTTGGCGGCTGCCAGCTGCGCTGTTGTCTGCATTTTGGCTTTTTCCATCCGGGCGTAGGAATCCTGTAATTTTTTCAGGGTTCCCTCCATCTGCTGTGCCATAAATGTTGCCTTTTCCAGCTGTGGGGCCAACCGGGCCAGTTTGTCGTCGCATACAGCCGAATCCCCGGTGGCTATCTCCTCCCGGGTAAAGCCCATTTTACCCAGGCTGTCTTCGACAGCTTTTATATTCCGCCGCAGTTTTTCATCGGCCGCTTTCAGGGAAAGGGTACCGTCCACTGTACCGCTGGATACCAAAGCCGCCATGCCTTGCTGCAAGGTTTTTATACCTTCTGCTGTCTGAGGCGGCAGATATTCCGGCACCGTCCGCGAAGTAAATTCATTTACACTGCTGTCTTCTGTCAGACCCAGCCGCGGCCGGCTTGCAATCGCTCCCTGTGTCAGCGGCTGCGCTTGCCTTAACATTACAAGGCCCTGAAATGCTTTCTTTGCACCTTCCAGCATGGTCTTTTCAGCTTCCAGGCGGGCTTTTTCCGCCGCTATTGCCTGTGCCTGTGCCTGGCCGGCATCCAGCTGAGCCGACGCGTCGGCCAGTTTGTCATAGGCTTCCTGCTCTTTGGCTTCCATCCGGGTTTTGCCGTCCGCCAGTTCCTTTTTGGCGTCATCCAGCTCTTTTTTGGCGCTGTAAAGGGAGGAGTCCACCGCTTTCAGTACCTTATCATTTATCCGGTCAATCTTTTCCTGGTTTAAAAATATATCCACATGGTCGCTGACAGCGCCGGATACATCCACAGTTGCAACACCCTCTATTCTTTCCAGGCGGGGTGCCAGACTGTCCTCCATATATTCTGTCAGCTGTTTTATATCCATGCCCTCCACATCCACGGACAGCATCTGTATCGGCAGCATGTCGGGGTTTATCTTCATAACCATAGGCGCGGACACCATATCGTCAAAATATCCGCTGACCATATCTATGTTGCTGTTAAGTTCTATCATGGCCGAGTCCATATTGGTGCTTTCGCCGAATTCCAATATGACAATGCTCATGTTTTCACTGGAAACACTGTTTATGTTTTCCAGTCCTGATGTGGTGGCCAGTGCCTGTTCCAAAGGCTGGGTCACCGATGTCTCCACCCTTTCCGGGCTGGCGCCGGGATAGGTGGTCACCACCACCACATAGGGCAGGTCCATGGCCGGCAAAAGGTCTGTGTTAAGTCCCAGAAAGGACACAACCCCCAGTACCAGCACCAGCACCACGCCCACCAGCACCGTGAAAGGCTTTTTAACGCTGTACTTTGTCATAAGCAATCCTCTGTGTATAAAATAACTTTATCCGACCGCTTGGTCGGATAATTTATATAATATATTTTTCTGCCGTCAATATCAATAGTTTTCATAATTTTTCACAATAGTTTTACAGCTGAAAAAACAGGCGGATGACTCCGCCTGTTTTTATAATACACTGTGATACATTTTTATGGTGAACTTTGCACCGGTATTTCCGTTTTCCGCCTTTATGGTACCGTTTTGCCCGGTGATAATGGCTCTTGCCATGGCAAGACCTATACCCACACTCCGGGCAGAGGAATTTTCTCCTTTATAAAATCGATTGAAAATATTTGGCAGGTCCCGGGGTGAAAATCCGGGGCCGGTATCGGATATGGAAATCTGCGTGTACACGGCCGTCTGATCTGCCTGCACGGTTATTCTGCCGCCTTCGGGTGTGTGTTCGCTGCAATTTTTTATTATGTTTCCCACAGCTTCGCACATCCACCCCATATCACCGGTGAAATATTCCCCTCCCCGTGCCTGGTAAACCAGCGTCTGGTTTTTCAGGTCCATGGCTATTTCCAGCGGCTGCCGGCTTTTTTGTATCATCTGCCGTACATCCACTTTGTCCTGGCGGAAGGTTATCCGCCCGGCGTCTATTTTGGATATTTTCAGTAACGCATTTATCAGCCATTCAATCCTGTCTGTAAGCGTCTGTAAATCTTTTACAAGTTCATATCTTTTTTCGTCTTTCAGCCGGGGAGCACGCAAAAAGCTGATCAGAAGGTTTATTCCGGTCAAGGGTGTTCGAAGCTGATGAGATATGTCCGCCAGAGAATCCATCAGATATACCTTTTCGCCTTTCAGCTTTTCAGACTGGTCGCGCAGCCTTAAAACCACCTTTTCCAGCTGGTTTTCCAGTATGTGCAGTTCCCCTTCGCAGTAGTCGCCGAAATTTACCGTGTTTTTCCCTTGTAAAATTATATCCAGGGCCTCGGACAGCTTTTGCAGGCGTTTTCGTCTGATATACAGCACTATCAATGTTATACCGCCGGCAGCTGCCACTGCCGCAGCCGCAGCCCGGTTACCTGTAAACAACGCAAAGCCTGCTATAATAACATATAAGAAAAACAACAGCCTGCTGTCGCTGATACCAAAAATTTTCATATCATTCCTCTATCTTATAGCCCAGTCCTCTTACGGTTTTTATTATTTTGGGGTTTTGCGGGTCGTCCTCCAGCTTTTCCCTCAGCCTTTTGATATAGACAGTCAGTGTGTTGTCGTTTACATATTCTCCGCCTATATCCCATATCTCTTCCAAAAGCTTCTGCCTGGACATCACCTTTCCTTTGTTTGCCAGGAATATCAGAAATATTCTGTATTCCAAAGCGGACAAAAAAACTTCACAGCCGTTTTTTGTAACCAGGCCTTTTATGGTGTCGGCGCGCACATCGCCTATTTCCAGCACTGCCTGGCTTTTACCGGTGCGTCGCAGAACATTTTTTATCCTGGACAGCAGCTCCCTGGGGCGGAAGGGCTTGGATATATAGTCATCGGCCCCCATGTCAAATCCGGCCACAACACTGTGTTCGTCCCCCATGGCGCTGACAAATATCACCGGCATATCATATTTTTCTTTTATGCTCATGCACAGCGGATACCCGTTGCCTTCTTTCAGCGATATATCCAGCAGGGCCAGGTCAAATCTGTGTCTTTCCAGCAGGTCCATGGCCGACTGCCGCCCGTCGCAGTATTCAATCTCGAATCCTTCCACAGTCAGGAATTCTGCCAGGTTCTTTACAATGGACGCATCATCTTCCACCAAAAGTATTCTCATTTTTGCATCCTTTCTTTCGTACATATTTCTCCATTCCCATTTTAGCACACTGCTGGCTGCTTTTCCATTTAAAAACCGTCATAAAGCAGGCCGCAAAGCAAAAAAATAATAAATTTTAATTATGTAGGCATAATTTCGCCTATACAGTTAGAAATTAACTGATGAGGCATTGAATGGATTATTTTGAAATAGGGGCAAGAATAAGAGCCAGGCGCAAAGCACTGGGATTGTCTCAGGAACAGCTGGCGGAAATGGTGAATATCTCCACCACCCACATGAGCCATATTGAAACGGGCAACACCAAGCTGTCGCTGGGTGTGCTGGTGGATCTGGCCGGTGTTTTGCAGACCGGCTGATATTCGGCGAAAAGCAGACTGACAGCCGGCTGTCCGCCATAATATCCGACATGAGCGAAAGTCAGAAAAATCTGCTGGCAGAGCTGGCAAAAGCGGTAAAAAACAACTGTCCGTAACCTTGATAAAACTGTTGACTTATCCGCCTTATGTGTTTATACTTAAAAAAAACGAAAAGAGGCCGTAAATCATGATACAAATCAAACCCATACCAAAAGAGGATATACCCCAGGTGCTGGAAATATACGCCCAGGGTGTAGAGGGCGGACATTCCACATTCAACACTGTTGTCCCAGTAGCTGAAGAGTGGGACAAAGGTCACCTTCCCATCTGTCGCATAGGCGCATATCGGGACGGCAAACTGGTGGGCTGGTCGGCTTTGTCAGCCACCAGCTCCAGGGAATGCTACAAAGGCGTGTGTGAAGTCAGCCTGTATGTGCGCAACGGATGGCAGAGCCAGGGCGTCGGCACACTGTTGATGGAGCACACAGTAAAAGAAAGCGAAGCGGCCGGCGTATGGTCACTGTACGCCGCGATATTCTCCATCAATACCGCCAGCATAAAAATGTGCTTGAAAAACGGCTGGCGCGTGGTGGGCACCAGGGAAAGAATAGCCAAAGACCGTTTCGGCACCTGGCAGGACACCACTATCATGGAAAGACGCAGTACAGTTGCCGGTATGGACTGAGAAAAGAAAACAGCGGGTTATCCCCGCTGTTTTTTTATTGGAAATGATAAACTCAGCCGGCGCACTTGCAGGTTGACAGATAGCTGGTTGAAAGGCGCATTGGCAGAATATATAATATTTCCGAGGTGATAGAATGACAATGGGAGAAAGAATTGCCGCCAAAAGAAGGCAAAAGGGTTTCACACAGGAATACCTGGCGGCAAAGCTGGGCGTAAGCAGACAGTCGGTGTCCAAATGGGAAAAGAATATCACCAGGCCGGACACAGCCAACCTTATGCGGCTGTCCGATCTGCTTGATACCGATGCCGGATACCTGCTTATAGGACAAGGAGAAAAAATCGCAGCCCCAAAACCGTCAGCCGGGCGCAAAGCTTTGCCCGCATTGATATTTGCGGCGGTTATATTGTTTTACACCCGGGCAGCGGCCGTTATTCATTTTTTGCCGGTCAGCCGGGACGCTGCTGGATGCCGGGGCGGCTATGCCTCATTTATATTCAGCGAATACAGCGACCGGCTGGTGGAAAAGTATGTCGCTGGCCACCGGGACAAAGAAAATATCATAAGTGCCGACGCTGTGCCGGGAAGCCGGCAGGCCCATTGGTCCGGCAGACGTATATACCTTACTTTTGATGTAGATACACATTATACATACGGCAATGAAAGATGCAAAGTCACTTTCTACGGCGACAGACAGTGGACAGACAGCTACACCTGGGGCGGAGCTGTAATTGTGGGATGACTCCACAGTTAAGAAATGCTCTATTGCGGATGCTCGTCCACATGGCATATATTCCGGCGAGGATATTTGCTGGTTGTAGTTTATACGCCCATTGTTACAGCACTATATTGTACTATGGTGTCAGCAGCAATATAAAGCATTGCTTTCCCTTTTGCAGCTAAAACAATATCCGGTCGGAATGTGTAAAAATTTGATTTGACATAAAGTCTGACAATGTTGTAATATATGCTGATAAACATATATTGATATATTGGGAGGGTAAGGTGAAAAGAATACAATATTTGGATGGAATAAAAGGCCTGGCGGCTTTTATGATAATGTTTGGACATATATGCGGAGTTTACAAGTACTCTTCGCAGCTTTCGCTTATTGGCGGTGTTCCGGCCTATATATTAAAAAATTATGTTCCATTTGAATTTCTTCACGAGACTAACTGGCTGTGCGTGTTTTTGGTTATCAGCGGATTTGTTGCCTCCTTTAAGGAGTTTGACAATTTAAAGCAGGTTTTAAAGGCAGTTGTGCTCAGATTTGCAAGGCTGTATCTGCTTATGATGTTTGCCAGTGTAATCATATATGTGATATATCTTACGGCAGGCTTTCATGATGATAGTTTGCTGAACTTTTTTGACAGCAGCTTTTTATCAAATCGGTATAATTATCAGCTGGTTTTTGTTGATATATTTATACAACCGCGGTTAAGCCTAGTTTGTAACAGTTATAAGCTGGGTGATCCTTTTTGGATGATATATTCGCTGTTTTACGGTGTGGTTGGAATATATGTTTACAAATATCTCAATAAAAATGTGATAAAAACCGCCACCGGCCGCGCTTTATGTTTTGCAGTGATAACTTTCGCAGGCTGGCTGGTTATGGATTTTCTGTTCCTGGGAGTAATGCTGGGGTTGGCGCTGAATATACTGATAACCGAAAACATGTTATTCCTGACACAGCAAATGTGGTCCTCAACATTATGGCAGCCGGCTCTGCCCTGGCTCTTTGCGGATTTCATGATTCAGCATACTATTTTATAATGCGTTTTATACCCCTTCCGGCTTTTCTGGCTCCGAATTCCAGCTATAAATGTCTTTATGTATTTTTTCTGCTGTATGTATTGTCAAAAATGCCAAAGGTGCAGAAATTTTTTGAAAACAGGATTTTCCTGTCTTTGTACCGGCTCAGCTTTGGCATTTACTCCCTGCACTGGCCGGTGATGTGCAGTGTGGGAAGCCTGGTTATGCTTTATATGTTTGGCCGATACAGTTTCGGAGTATCACTGTTTGCTTTCGGAATTGCGGTTACGGTCTCTACTTTGGTTTTATCCGTTGCGTACCACTTTACCGGTGAAAAAACAGCTGCAATTCTTACAGATAAGCTGAAAAAATTATTATAAAAACAAAACCCCGTTT
>CASFSP010000090.1 GCA_949297385.1 uncultured Oscillospiraceae bacterium | reverse complement strand
GACAGAATATATGTGCAGCCGCCGCAGCCTTACACTGACCGACCAAATGTGGGACTGATTGTGGGTGATAAGTACACCTTGCTGTTCGAGGCCGGAAACTCTGAAAAAAATGTGCAGCAGATAAAAGCGGACCTTGCGGCGCAAAAACTGCCTATGCCCGATTTTGTGGCTGTTTCCCACTGGCACTGGGACCACACTTTTGGCCTGCACGCCTGGAATGCAGTGACAATAGCCGGCGGAAAAACAAACCGCCAGCTGAAAACAGTCAGCGGCTGGGAATGGGACGATAAGTCGATGAAAGCCCGTGAAGAAAGCGGAGAGGATATTGTGTTCTGCAACGAGATGATAAAGCGCGAATACCCTGACCGCAGCCTGATAAAGGTAAAAAGTGCCGATATCTCCTTTGAGGACAGAATGACAGTTGACCTGGGCGGAATAACCTGCAATTTTATTCATGCAAAAGGCCCACATGCCGACGACAGTGTAATATGCTTTATCCCGCAGGAAAAATTTGTTTTTCTGGGGGACAGCAACTCCAAAGACCTTTACGGCAAGCCGTGGAAGTTTGATATAAATCATGAAGAAAACTTTTTGTCCGAAGTGGAAAAAATCCCCTATGATAAAAATCTTGTTGATGATTATTTAGCACTGCTGGACGGCCTGGATTTTGAAAAATGCGCCGACGGCCATATTGGTGTGATGACAAAGCATGAACTGTTTGACAGTTTTTCAACAAAATAAGAGGCCGTCTGCAAAGCTCTGTAACTGACATATTGAAGCGGACTATGCGTATCTATTTACACGCTTATTGAATTGCATTTCATATAGTGCTAAAATTGTAAAAAACGATGAGGTGACAACATGAAAAAGTTATTATCAGTTTTACTCAGCATATTCATACTTACAGGTCTTTTTACAGCCTGTTCATCTGCCGACAACGGAAACAGTATCAGTGCCGGGTCTGATGTGAATGAAAACAGTGCGGTTCGGTCAGAAGATGAACCGAAGTTTTCACAGGAGCCGATAGACCCTGATGACGCTTCCGGAGACAGAAAAGCTATTGCCTGCTTTGACGGCAGCGGATTTGATTTCGAGCCGTACATAGCAGACCTGCAAGTATCGCAGACAGACCTTAACACCATGGCCAAGGCCCTTGGATTGCAAATTTTTGACCACAATGGCTCACTGTCAGCCGGGGATTATGTCATGGACGGTTACAGCCTGGCGCAGGCTGAGGGCAAATCTGTAATGCTGTTTTGCAGTGTGTTCAACCGGGCAAAAGATTTCCCGTCTGAGTATATCTGCGGTATACAGCAAAAAGAAACTTTGAACAGCGCCCTGAAAAAAATGGGATTTGGCCCGGAGGAAATAAAATATCTGGAAAGCAAAATTGAGCTGACCATAGAGCCTTCATCCTCCGGCTGGGAAGCGGAAACCATATCTGAAAACGGAATGTACCAGCCGGGCAATTACTATCGTATTGCGGTTTACAGCAACACAGGCAACGGCCTGTATTATCAGTTTGAATTTTTCGGCACCACCGGCAACGCAGCTGACACAGTGCTGGACAATGTGACCATTGTAAATGTCAACGGCGAAGCATGACGCGCAAAACACGCCTTCGGGCGTGTTTTTTATTTTATTTTAACCTGCGGTGTGTTATAATCTATATGTAAATCTGGAAAGGAAAATTTATATATGAGAATTATGGCAGTGGACTGGGGCGAAAGCCGCACAGGGATAGCAGTAAGCGACCCCAGCGAATTTCTGGCCAGCCCGGTGGAGATTATAAAAGAAAAAAACACGCTGAAAGCCATCGAGCGCGTGGCCCAAAAAGCCAAAGAGCTTAACGCCGGTATGATTGTGGTGGGCAACCCGATAAACATGAACGGCACCCGCGGTGAAAGGGCAGAAAAATGTGCCTTTGTACGCGATGAGCTGGAAAAGCTGACCGGGCTGGAATGTGTGCTGTGGGACGAGCGCGCCAGCACCAAAACCGCAGCCGGTATGCTGACAGACAGCGGAACTTTTGGCAAAAAGCGCAAAAATGTACTGGACGCTGTGGCGGCGGTGGTCATTCTGGAAAACTATCTGCGGTGGCGCAAAAACCAGAAAAATTCAGACTGATACGATTTTGAAAATCATGCTGAACACAAGATAAAAAAGACAGGCGGATAAAACTGCCTGTCTTTTTCTGTGTAAAGGAGAAAGGGCTTACACCTGGATTTTAAGTTTAATTGCTATCGCAGTTTTGTCGTCCTGCATTTTGCTTTCGCCTATGGCAAATTCCGCTATTTTATCACATGGGGCCAGGTATATATTTTCCAGCCGGGAACCGGACACACAGGCCCCGTCACTGAGCATCAGCAGTACTTCCCCTTCCGCCATATCAAAATTGAAACAAGCAGACTTTACATCCTTTAAAACACCCAGTGGCAAGCTGTCACTGTAAATCTGCTCAACACCGCTTTTGCCGGCTTTGAAGCTGGGGCCGGCTCCGGCCTTTGCCATCTGCGCTTTGCCGCTGAAAAGGTCTATGGTCAGTATATCGGCCGATACGCTGTTTTCACCGCTGTCTTTTAAGTTCAGTGCAAGGTTGACTATATTCAAAGCGCTGGACAGTTCCACTCCTGTTTCCAGCAAGCTTTTCAGCATGGCCACGGCCGTCCGGCTGTGAGCAGCCGCGGCACTGCCTGTCCCCATTCCGTCACATAAAATTACAAAAAGTTTATTATTGTTACAAAATAACAAATAGCTATCACCGTTTACCTGCTTTAACCGGCTGGAGCGTGCTGCTGTTTCACAGCTGTAAAAAGTTCTCTGACAAAATGTATACACATACTGGCTGCCCTGCATACTCTGCGTTGGAGAATCAAAAGTGCATCCGTAAACACTTTCCAGTCTGGAGCTTATTTTTTCCAGCTCGACGGGGCCCAGCTGATCCGAGCCGGCAAAATCCATCCTGCCCGGATCCCGGGTGCACAGGCAATAGCTGTGATCTATTTTCATGTCAGAAAGAAACGAATCCATAGCACTGGTAACAGTATAGTTTACCATGGCGCTGTTTTTGCTTTGGCTTATTATATCCCCCACTGTGGCGGCAATGGACAGAAAAGCGCTTTGCAGTAATTTCTGATTGTTCTTTTGGGACTGTGCTATATATTTTTTAGTCAGAAGCATGCGATAATTATCTGAAAAAGAATTTTTAATTTTTTCTGTGTTGGGGCACTGTCTGTAAAACCCCCGGTCAAATTCCTGGCCGTCGGCCCAGCGCATATTTTGCGCATAAGCAGAAAATTGTGACTGCGTGAAAGAATATTTTTCCTGCCAGCACAATGTGTTTTTTTCGCATTTTCTGCATACCTCGTTGGCAACAATATCCTCCAGCGCCTGTTGATTTTCCTGTTTATCGCTCAGTCTGGAAATATCTATTGCACCGTTGGCCAAAAAATTCAGGCTGTTTTGCAGCTTGGTAAGATTTGCAGCCAGCTGTCGCCGGTCTTTCTGGTCATACACCGATTTTGACGGTGTGTTCGGCAGGTAAAAACGAGGCCGTAAAAAATATATTATCAGGGCAGCAGTGACGCTTGCAGACGGAAAAAAACTGTTTATATCAGATATGAACACCATGTTTGCCAGCAAGGCTCCGACAGCGCACACAGGGTATATAAAGACCGACATCTTTTCTGACAGAAAGCAGCCTGTCCCCCACATCACAAAATATATTACAGCCGCCGTTACAAACCCTGTGCGGTCACTTATGCAAAAAATTGCTGCCGGAAGCGCCAGAAGGCTGAAATCAAGCTTTAATCTTTGAGAATACAGCCAGCTTAAAGCCAATGCCGCCGCACCTCCAAAGCCGATACTCCTGCCGTCAAGCCCGGAAAGGGACAGGCAGACAGACAGTAACAGTGTCAATATAGACAAAGCATCGGCAAAATCTGCAAGCCGCATATTTTTTTGTACAATTTCCCTGCCACTGCCGGCAATTTTTGCAGTGAAAAAAGCAAAAGGCCCCACAAGTGCTGATAAAAAAGCTGTCTGCCGTGACCGGAAAAAACTGAGTATCAGTTTGGCCGCAGACAGGGTAAAACAGGCCGCAGACAGCGGCAGCCATGAAGATTTCACAGCGTAGGATAAAACTATGTATACAGATAAAGATATGAAATACGGTATAAAAGACCGGTCGGCAATGCTTTTGACAGCTATGGCCACAACCGCGCCGGACAGATATATATACTTACTTGTTTTCGCGCCTATATTATGCGCCAGCACCAGCGCCAGAAAGCACAATTTTATATCCCGCCATGATGCACCGGCCGCTGACACGCCGCAGGCAAAAAACAGCATCCGCTTTATTATTTCTTTAATATCTTTCTTCTGCCTTTGCCTTGCACCTTTTTTAATCTCTTTCAGAACAGCTGTCATAATATCGCGCGACCTTTCATATAATTTATAATTTATATTATATTTAAAGCCATATGTTTATTTTGCTGTTTTTTGTCTGTGAAAATCAGCCAAAAAGCAAATATTCTGCTATTTGCATATCTTTTAATTGTCAAAATTCATAATATGTATATTGAATATACTAATTATTTTGTTTATAATGTATATAGCAACTAATTTCCTTCAATGTAGCATTTTCAGTTTATATCGCTTGTCCAATAAGTTATTTGTCCACCGTAATTGCAATATGTAATATGTTTTCCGGCGTTTTCTTCCCACACAAGAAAGGAGTATTAACATGAAAAACAAGTTATATAAAATTTTACCTGCTATTCTGCTGATAGCCATAGTTGTGGTGGGTGCGGGGATGTATGTGCGTTTTAACGGCAACCCTTTTATAAAAGTGAGCCTGAACAAAGAAGCGAAAAACTATGTGCGGCAAAACTACCCCGAAATTGCCGACAAAGTACAGCTGAGCCCACAGGGGGTGTATGTGGGGCATTACAATGACACTCCTGTGTTTTTGGCGTACTTCTCCAATCCTGATGATAAGCTGATGTATTTTCATCTGATGTACGACAAGGACGGAAATTTTGTTTATGACGGATACAGCGACCACTATATGAAAGGCGGCACAGTTTACTATTACCATTCTGCAACCTACGGCGGAATTGTCAGCGAGCTGTTCAACGACTATTTCTGTGACGGGCGCGGTACTGCCAGCGTTTCGCTGGATACTGTTTTAAATTCCAACAGCGGCCATGGTACTTTTTTGGACAGCGATACAGACATGTACGAAGGTTATAAAGGCCCTGTACTGGACGTGGCAAATGAATATGATACCATGGAACTGGCTGCCGAATACGGCCGGATAAGTTTTTACTTTACCGAGGACGAAGAACACACAAAGGAAAACCTGTACAACAGACTGGTGCAAAGCCGCGAGTTGCTGAAAGACAGCGATGTAAAATTTTCTCTGTTTTCTGCTTCCTACCGTCTGGGCGGCGGAGTTTACAGGCTGACACCGGAGGATTTGTTTGAAGGAGATTTAAAACAGATAGTGGAAGAAAGATATGTAAATTACTTTTCCGATGAGGAGCAATAAAAAATACCGCGCATAAAGCGCGGTATTTTAATTTTGAATTATTTATTAAGCCAGCTTGTCCAGTGCGGCTTTTACACGGGCGATGGTTTTTTCCTTGCCGATGATAGCGGCTAGTTCCACACCGCCGCCGGGGGTAAACTGTTTGCCGGATACTGCCACACGCAATGGGTACAAAAGCAAACCGTTCTTTACACCCAGCTGCTCTATCAGCCGGAACAGCCGTGTGTGGATGTTGTCCATGGTCCAGTCTGTAATGCCTTCCAGCACAGGAAGAATTTTTTCCAGTGAGTCCTTGGAATTTTCCGGATTGGTTTTCATCTTTTTGCTGGTGTACAGAGAAATGTCGTACTCCGGCATTTCGTCGATAAAGTCCACCTGCTCTGACAGGTCGCTGAGCATTTCGCAGCGCTTCTGCAACACCTCGCACAGCAGGTCAAAGTCACATTCGCCTTTGACAGTCTTCCTGATGTAAGGCATTGCTTTTTCTTTGAACTCTTCGTGGGACAGCTCGCGGATATATTCGCCGTTGAGAAATTTCAGCTTGTTCATATCAAAAATCGCAGGGGATTTTGTGATATTTGCCGGGTCAAATATTTCGCACAGCTCTTCCAGGGTGAATTTTTCCTGTTCGGATTTCGGGCTCCAGCCCAGCAGTGCGATATAGTTCAGGATAGCTTCCTTCAAAAAGCCCATCTCTACCAGATCTTCGTAAGAAGCATCGCCGTGGCGTTTGGACAATTTGTGCTGTGCATCGCGCATTACCGGCGGACAGTGCACATAGTCGGGAATTTCCCAGCCGAATGCCTGATACAGCAGGTTGTATTTGGGCGCGGAAGAAAGGTATTCGGCACCGCGGATAACAGGGTTTATCAGCATCAGGTGGTCGTCCACAACATTGGCAAAGTTATATGTGGGCATACCGTCGGCTTTCAGCAAAATCTGATCGTCCAGTGTGCTGTTTTCCACTGTAATGCGTCCGTATACCAGGTCGTCAAAATATGTTTCGCCGCCTTCGGGTATTTTCTGTCTGATAACATAGGGTACACCGGCAGCCAGCTTTTCTTCTATTTCTTCCTTGGAAAGATTGCGGCAGTGGTTGTCGTAACCGGGTATCTGTCCTGAAAGCTGTTTTATTCTGTTTACTTCTTCCAGTCTTTCTTTTGTGCAGAAGCAATAGTATGCCGCGCCTTTTTCCACCAGCATTTCAGCATATTTTTTGTATATTTCTTTTCTTTCGCTTTGCACATAGGGGCCGTAAGGGCCGCCGATATCCGGGCCTTCATCCCACAGCAGGTGAGTTTCTTTCAATGTGTTGTAAATTATTTCAACAGCGCCTTCGACCTGTCTGCTCTGGTCGGTATCCTCTATTCTCAGGATAAAGTCGCCTTTCTTTCTTCTTGCAGTCAGATAGGCGTACAGGGCTGTGCGCAGATTGCCCACATGCATATAGCCCGTCGGGCTGGGGGCAAATCTTGTTCTTGTTCTGTCTAATGCCATAGTTTTCCTCCAAGGTTTTAATTACTTATAATAATATTATTTATTTATAACTTTGTCAATTGCAAAAGGCATAAAATTGTGATATTATATATCTGTTATTTGGGTTCTGATCAGACAGAATAACTAAAAAACTAACAAGGAGGTTACAGTTATGGAATCGAATAACACAAAGCAAAAAGTGTTCAGTGGAATCCAACCCACAGGCACCTTTACACTGGGAAATTATATAGGGGCTGTGAGAAACTGGCCTCTGCTGCAGGATGAATATGACTGTATATACAGCGTTGTAGACCAGCATGCGCTGACAGTAAGGCAGGATCCTGCCACACTGAGAAAACGCACATATGAGGCGGCAGCAATGCTGCTGGCCAGCGGAATAGACCCGGACAAAAGCCTGGTATTTATCCAGAGCCACAACCCGGTACACAGCCAGCTGTCATGGATACTGGCGTGCAACACACAGTTTGGCGAGCTGAGCAGAATGACCCAGTTCAAGGACAAAAGTGCAAAGCACCCCGACAATGTCAACGGCGGCCTGTTTACCTATCCGGTGCTGATGGCGGCGGATATCCTGGCATACAACGCGCACCAGGTACCTGTGGGTGTAGACCAGAAACAGCATGTGGAGCTGGCCAGAAACATCGCCCAGAGGTTCAATGCCAACTACGGCGAAACCTTTGTGATGCCCGAGGCACTGATACCCAAAGTGGGCGCCAAAATAATGAGCTTGCAGGAACCCACAAAGAAGATGAGCAAATCTGACGAAAACCCCAACGCGTTTATACTTTTGCTGGACGATGAGGCCGCCATCATGCGTAAATTCAAACGCGCAGTAACCGACAGCGACGGTGTGGTAAAGTATGATGTGGAAAACAAGCCCGGCGTTTCAAACCTGATGGGCATATACAATGTTCTTACCGGCAAAAGCTTTGAAGAAATTGAAAAAGAGTTTGAAGGTGCCGGATACGGCGTGCTGAAAGAGGCCGTAGGCAGCTGTGTATATCAGACTTTAAAACCGGTGCAGGACAGATATAACGCTATACTGTCCGACAAGGCATACCTGGAAAAAGTACTGAAAGAAGGCAGTGAAAAGGCAATAGCCTATTCCCAGCGCCTGCTGAACAAAGTTTACCGCAAGGTCGGCTTTGTACAGTTCAAATAAAATATCCAAAAGCCGGCAGGAAAATCTGCCGGCTTTTTTCAAAGGAGAGTTGAAGAATGACAACACCGATTATTAATACACCCAGGCTGACAATCCGACCTTTTTGCATCTGCGATTCAAAAGAATATTACCGACTGCTGGCCAACCCGGCTGTGCACTGTTTTGAAAGTGAAAGGCCGGAAAGCCTGCACCGGGTGGAAAAGGAAACAGAAAAACTATCAAAAATCACTGACGGCTCATACATGGCTGTTTGCCTGAAAGACAGCGGACAGTTTGTCGGCACTCTGTTCGGACTGTGGGAAGATGACACATTCAGCGCCTGCTGGAACTTTCTGCCGCAGTACACCGGTCAGGGCCTTGCCTTTGAAGCACGGCGGGCATATTTTGATTTTCTGTTTTGGCGTATGAATGCCCGCAGGATATATGCCTATGTGGAAGATTATAACACACCGTCTCAAAGACTGTGTGAAAAAATGGGAATGAGAAAAGAAGGCCTTTTCAAAGAGTTTATCTCATTTGTAAATGATGAAAACGGCAATCCTGTTTATGAAAACACAATGCAGTACGCTATATTAAAAAAAGAATGGGAACGGATGCAAAAATAATATAAATCAATTTACAAAATGTTATATTTTACAAAATAATGTCGATTAGCATATAAAAACAGCCGCCGGACAGCGGCTGTTTTGCTTTATCTGTTTTTGTACATTTCCCGGTAGTATTTCTGATAATCACCGCTGGTGACATTTTTCATCCAGTCTTCGTTTTCCAGATACCAGTTGATTGTCAGCACTATTCCCTTTTCAAAAGGTGTTTCCGGGTACCAGCCCAGATCCCTTTTGATTTTTTCCGGGTCAATGCCGTAACGGCGGTCGTGGCCTTTTCTGTCTTCCACATGTTTTATCAGGCTTTCGTTTATTTCACTGCTCACCTTGTCGTGGAGTATCTCTATGATTTTCTTTACTATAAAGATATTGGGCCTTTCATTGTGACCGCCCACATTGTACACTTCGCCCAGCTTGCCGGAGGTGCACACCATATCGATGGCTTTGCAGTGATCCTCCACATACAGCCAGTCGCGTACCTGCATACCGTCTCCGTACACAGGCAGATGCTTGCCGGTTTTGGCGTTGTTTATCATCAGGGGTATCAGCTTTTCGGGGAACTGATAGGGGCCGTAGTTGTTGGAACAACGGGTGATGTTTATGGGCATTTTGTATGTGTCACCATAGGCCTTTACAAACAGGTCAGCCGCAGCTTTTGAAGAAGAATAAGGGCTGTGAGGGTCCAGCGGTGTGGTTTCCGTAAAGTAGCCTGTTTCACCCAGGGAGCCGTAAACCTCATCGGTGGACACTTGCAGGTATTTTACGCCTTCTTTCCATGCACCGTCCTTTTTCCAGGCAAGCCTGGCGCAGTTGAGCAGGTTCACAGTACCCAGCACATTAGTTTTAGCAAATATCTCCGGGTCGAAAATACTTCTGTCCACATGGCTTTCTGCCGCAAAGTTAATTACATAATCAAAATCATATTTTTCAAACAAAGCTGTAACAGCTTCCTTGTCGCAGATATCTCCCTGCACAAATATATGGCGGGGATCATTTTCCACGCTTTTCAGATTTTCCAGGTTGCCGGCATAGGTCAGCTTGTCCAGGTTTACTATCTGTATGTCATCGTGTTTTTTCAGCATATAGATGACAAAGTTTGAACCGATAAAACCGGCACCACCGGTTACAAGATATTTTTTCATATATTTTCTCCGTTATTTCTGATTTTCAAAATAGGCTTTCAAGGCCTGCTGCCATGGACGCATTTCGTCCCCCACTGTCATTCTCAGCATCATATTGTCCAGCGCAGAGTAGGCCGGGCGTTTGGTCGGTGTGGGAAATTCTTCGCTGGTGCAGGGTTTCATATCAGCATTTACGCCTGCCAGCTTTACAATTTCACAGGCAAATTCGTACCAGGTACACTCACCGTTGCCGGTGCAGTGATACACACCATATTCTTCGCTGTCAGCAATTTTCAGTATATGGTGTGACAGGTCAGCCGCATTTGTCGGGTTGCCGTGCTGGTCGTTTACAACACTGGCGCCGCCGCGCTCATTTGCCAGGCGCAACATGGTTTTGACAAAATTTTTGCCGTTATAACCATACAGCCAGGCGGTGCGGACAATAAAACTTTTGGGG
>CASFSP010000089.1 GCA_949297385.1 uncultured Oscillospiraceae bacterium | reverse complement strand
CGAATGGGAGTAAATTTTTACACCTTTAAAAAACCATAGTTATGCGGTTTTAGCCGTTTGAATGCCCCTTGTGGCAAGCAAATGGCAAACTTATTTGAATTATTATAAAAGTAAACAGCTATCAGATTTTTTGAAAGTCTGATAGCTGTTTTTATTGTTAGTTGCTTGTTTAAAGAAATATCCGGGGGTGCTTACATTCTGGATTTTCAGGCAGCAGCTATGCTGTATTTGTTTTCATATTGATATTTATTTTGAATTCAAAACTTAAAACGGCAGTTAAAACAGCAGGCTGGTATATTAAGAAATCAATTATTGTTCAGGGCATTAAAGTGGAAAACAAAGCAGTGTGTTTAAAAAAGTAAACCGATTGTTTTTATCGCATTGCGGCTGTGATATAGGCTGTGGTGTTAAAAATACACTGTTTTTTATATGTCATTGTGGAGGTATTTAATATGTGTTAAAATATTATTTGAGGTGGTTGCATGAAAATAAAAGATTTTTTTCTAAAAACATGGAAACTGTATAAAAAGTATTTTATCTCTTTAATACTTATATATTTGACTGTGTTCCTAAGGGACAACTATATTAAAGGCCCGTCAGGTTTTTTGGGTATAACTTTCCATGTATTTATATTGCATATATTTGGCTCAGCAATCTTTTGTTACCTGATTAAGCTGTGGAAAGATGAAAGCGGACAGGTCAAAAACTTTGTGCGGCCTTTTACAGAGCCTGAATACAGGCTGAAAATATGGGTTGTGCTTGCTTTAAGCACGGCATTTGTCTTGATATTTGTATTTGCGGCTATGTCTTTGCTGAATACAAATACCGATGATTTTGTCGCTCAGTTACTGCTTTTCGGCATCATATACGGTGCATACAGGCTGTTTATATCTGTGATTGACCGGGTTGTGGAGATTATAATAGCTGTATTCATCCTCTATCCGCAAGGCTCCCCCTTTAAAACATTTTTTAAAGGTCTGGAATACAATTTACGATATTTTATTCCATATTGTATTTTTGATTTTGTGCTGATGATTATACCCAACAAGCTTGCAGACATTCTTGCACCGCATATAGGCGGAATATATATCGCTTTGATTGTTTCGCCGTTAATAGGTTTTGTATTTCTTGCAAAAGCAGGTTTTCTGTACGAAAAGATTACTTTTAAAGAAAAAAGCAAGGCGTATTCCAAATATATAGCCACATACAAAGACGAAGTGTATTCCAAGTATATGTCAGAATACAAAGATATTGATAATTTGTATAAAAGTTGCAGATATAAACTTATTTTAATTTTTATAGTGGTTTATATTTCTACAATTACTATACTTTACTCAACATCTTGGATAGCGGCAATATTGTTTATATTTGTTACGGAACCTCTGCTTGTGACATTGTCTGTGAAGAAGTCTGTGGAGAAGGTAGATAAAATTTTGTTTGATGACTGTGATCCGATAAAATATCTTGATCTTGTCGAGTATGGGACAAAAGAGAAGAAGAATTTTTTTGACAGGAGTCCTTATAAATTTTTATATTCCAGGCTGTTTACTGCAAATATTGCGCTTGAAAGATATGATGTTGTAGAGCAGCTGCTTGAAAAAGAAAAGAAAAACAGTGCAAACTATAAAATATTCAAGTCAGACTACGAACTTTTAAAGGCGATTGCAGAAAACAATGCGTACAAGTACATATATGTATACGAGCACTCGCCGAAGAAATTGAAAAAATTAAAGCCGTTTAAGTGCAGATATCTGATGGCACAGGGAAAAAGGCAGGAAGCCTTTGAGCTTATTACCTCTTATACGGAGCCCAAAAGATATAACGAGATAGGCAGGCAGAAAGCCCTGGCTGATTATTATATCATTGAAGGCAATATAGAAGAAGCAAGAAAGTATATGCAGTTTATTGCTGATAACGCAAATAAATTACCTGTTCAGAAAAGGGCGGAAAAATGGCTTGCAGATAACGGATATGGTTTTGAGCAGATTTAAAAAATCATCGCTTATGGTCCTTTTATCAAGCGAAAGAATTGGTATTGCATTTGTATAAAATTTCGTGGTAACTGGATATTTTTAATAATAATGTAGAGTATGATTTACCAATAGTACAAATAATATACATAATATTTGATAAATTACCTGTACAAGTTTGTTTGATATAGATTTATGGAGAGAGGGTTGGAATAGCAATCAAAACGCCGCAAATCTACATAAATACTAGGTTATTAAAATACTAAATGTCGTCGTGGCAGTATTTTGACAGCATCTGAAAATTATCAATTAAGAGGTCAGATATTATACAATCATATAATTTTTTGTTTATAAAATATAAGCTTGTTTACATTTAAGAATTTTATATGATAATTTTGATTTATATTATTATATAAGATGCAATGTTTAATATTTAAAAGATATTATAGTTTTTGTATATGTGTATGAATTTTTTTATAAATTTTCTACAACAAAGAAAGTATTTAATCTTTTTTTAATTATTGCATTGGTGTATAATCAAATTAGGATAAATTAATAATTAATTTAACAATGTATTTATAAATCATGTACAAACATTCCAGCAATATTTTAAATAAACATAGCTAATACTGCTGTGTTTATATAAATAATAGGCGGCCTATTTTTCAGCAATTAATTTTGAAAGTAAAGGAGTATAATCATGAAAAAATTATTGAAAAAAGTTCTAACAATTTCATTATGTGCTTGTATGCTGGTCGGAATAGCTTTCTCTGCCAGTGCTTCAGCAGTAACCCCTTATGGAAAACCAGAAAATGGTGTTCATTGGCGCAATAAGGCAAAAAGTAATGGATATATGAACTGTTATGTTTGGAATGCATCTGAAGTTGTAGAGGGGGTTAAAGTTACTTTATATCAATATGATGATAGCATTACACAGAAGTTTTATACACTGAATAAAAGAGTAAAACCCTCGGCTAATCCTAATTTGTCAGTTGCTTATCAGCTTGTAGGTGGCATGCCGGCAGCAATGCTTAAACCCGATTCTTATGGGTATAACACATATGATATAGTCCCGTCTGACGGCGGTTATAAGCTTATGTTGCATTACAATAACTTAATGCTTATAGCCGGTGGTAATGTGAATTCTTCAACTCCGTTAATGTTTGCGGCAGCAGAATATCAGCCTGTGGATCAAGGCATTTGGTTTATCTAGAAGGGTAAAAGTAAATGAAAAAATTAATAATATTGATTTTATTGGTGATTTTGACAGGCTGTTCGCCGCAAAAGGATGACATTGAGCATGATGGCCCTACTGAACTGGTAGATATTACAATGCGAAATAACCAGATTGATATGGCGATAGCCGGAGATGGTATATATTTTACCGATAATCATAAAATTCGATATTATGACATGAATAGCGGTATAGCTGTTCCTTTGTGCAATCGTGCTGAATGTAACCATGAAGATGATACATGTACTGCTCATTATATTGATGTGGTACCCACACTTTTTACCAATCCTGAAAATACTAAGCTTTTCTTTTTTGAGCGTTCTACCCCAAGTCTTTATGATTTTAGTTCAAATATAATAATGACTGATGCAAATGGGGCCAACAGGACAATAATTGGTAAAAGGCAGCCAGGACAAGATTTACAATACAGTTTTGTATTCGATGATGACAGCTTTTATTTTGTATTGTTGGATGTTGGTGATAATGGATATGTTTATAGTCTTAACAGGGTGAATTATAAAGAAGGAAAACAGGATGTAATTTATACCGATAAAGATAAAATATATTTAAGCACAGCGTACGGTTCCAAGTTAATATTCGTCAAAACTTTAGGATATGACCCTACGGCGTTGACTGCTAGTTTTGATGAAGTAACACATCAGATTATGTCTTATGATGTAGATACCGGAGAAACAGAAATACTTGACAGCTATGTTGCCACAGCTGATAATCAGCAAAAAGCGGTGTTCCCATATAAAAATTTTCTCTACACTTTTACACGTAATGGGGCTGATAGCGCCTGTGTAACTAAGACTGATCTTATAACTGGTCAGACTACTCATTTGTCTGATGAATTTCCGTTTTTTGGCCTTATAGATCAAGAAGACTCATATACGATGTTTATTGATGACACACTTTATATCTATATGAGTTATAGTAATTCCTTCAAAGAAGATTATAGAGCTGAGCATTATGGTATAAATACTGTTACAGGCGAAATACGACAGTGCACTTTGGAAAGTTACAATTATCTGATAGAAGACGATATGTCCGTTTCAGATTTTGATTTAAACAATCCAATTTATAAAGGTGAGGGTGGTTTTGGCAGATTTTTTGGAAGTTTGTGGCTGTTTGGCGAAATAGATGATTATTTCCTTTGTGGAACAACTTGTACAAGCTATTCTTTATATGATAAGGAGAACAATGGCATAGCAGCCATGGTTTTAGAATTAATATCAAAAGAAGATTTTTATAACAATAACAGAGAATATATAAGAATAAGATAACTTGCTAAAGACACAAATTTTATCTTATTCTACCCCGGACAGCCTTTAAACATGTCCGGGGTATTTCTCTTATAGTAAAAGTTGTAATATTAAAGCTAATTCTGCTATAATGAAAAAAGATTATATTTTGCGTATAGGATTTTAAATTTTTATCAACACAAAAAACATCAAAGAAAGCAGGACACATTATGATTATTCAGGTAAGACAGGTAACAAAAAAATATCCGCTGCCAAAAAAATTGTTCAGCAAAGGGAAAATCCAGTATAAAAAGGCGTTGGATAATGTCAGTTTTGATTTGCAGCCGGGTTTGTATGGTTTGCTGGGCCCCAACGGCGCAGGTAAATCCACGCTGATAAATATAATGACAGGTACGCTGAAACAAAGTTCCGGTGTTGTAAAATGGAATGATATGCCGATAAAAAGCCTGGGCAAAAAATACAGAAAAATACTGGGGTATATGCCGCAGCAGCAAAATCTGTATGACACATTTACCGGCAGGCAGTTTTTGCTGTATATGTGCGCTCTGAAAGAGATAAAAAAAGAGGATGCGGCCGCAGAAACGGAAAAAGCGGCGGCAAGGCTTAATCTGACCGACCAGCTGGACAAGCGCCTGGGCGCTTATTCCGGCGGTATGAAGCAGCGCCTGCTGGCGGCGGCAGCGGTTCTGGGCAGTCCGGAACTGTTGATTTTTGACGAACCCACGGCAGGCCTTGACCCGAAAGAAAGGGTAAGGCTGAGACGGTTTATGAAAGAGTTGTCCTCACAGGCAATAGTCCTGACGGCCACCCATGTGGTAAGCGATGTGGAAACGGTAGCCGATGAAATTATACTATTGAAAGACGGGCAGATAGTGGACAAGGCGCCTGTCAGCGCCCTTATCGAAAAATATGCCCCCGGACAGAATCTGGAACAGGTATACCTGAATATATTCGGCGAGGAGGGAGTGCATTGACTCTTTTCCTGTACGAAGTTAAAAAGTTGTGGAGCAGAAAAGATTTTTTGCTTTATTTTGTCCTGCTTATCTGTGTGAATATATTCCTGATATGGTATTCCAGCCAGCCGGCGGCCAACACTCCTCCTCCAAAGGCCTATAAACAGCTTACACAGGAATTAAAAGGCATGTCCGAAGAGGAAAAGGTGCGGTATGTACAGGCAAGGTTTGACACAATCAGCGCCATTGTAACAATGGACAGCATTATGAAGAATTATCAGTATAGCCCACAGGAGTCGCAGAAACTTATTGACGGTAAATATAAAAATATGTTCGAAGTTTTCGGCGAAACTTACCGACAGAACACATATCTGCGATATACTGACAATCTTTATACAGAATATTATTTTTTACAGAAAATGAATGATGAAATAGCCCAGTCGGCAGGGTATGAGGACTTTTTGCGGGAAATACAGCAAAAAGCACAGCAGCTTTCACAGATATCCATTTTCAACAAGGAAGGAAGCTATGACAGCCTGAACATAAAGGCCACTGCTGAGGCTTACAGGAATATTTCAGGCATAGAAATAGAGTATTTCCCGCAGGAAGGAATTGTAAAGGCGATCAGCTTCCGTTACAGCGACCTGGTGCTGGTGTTTATAATGCTGCTTCTGGCCGGATTTATTGTAAGGGAAGAAAAAGACAGCGGAATGCTGACCCTTATACGCACCACCCCTGCCGGAAGAGTGAAAACTGCAGCGGCAAAGCTGGGCGCAATGGCCATCAGCCTGCTGGCGGCTGTGTCGGCAATATACATAGTAAACCTGCTGTTCTGTAATTTTACATACGGTTTGGGCAGTCTTACTGCAAGCATACAGTCAATTCCGTATCTTATGCGCAGCACCATGAGGATAAACTTTTTGCAGTATCTGGCAATATTTGTTTTTACCAAGTGGATTGCCGCCTTTATCTGCGGTGTATGGGTTTTGTTTGGCATGCTGACAGCAAAAAGAATTTTCACAGGCTATGCCCTGGCATTGGCAATGCCGACGCTTAACTTACTTATAAGAAACGCCATTCCGGCCACCAGCCATCTGAATGTGATAAAATATTCCAACCTGGTCAGCTTCCTTACAACAAACGAGATACTGGGCGGGTACAGGAATATCTACTGGTTCGGCAAGCCTGTCAGACTGTTTTGGGTGGAAATTACAGCGGCCGTTATATTCGCCGGTATTTTTACCGCGCTGTTTCTGATTACCTTTGAAAAAGCGCAGCTGGCCAAAAGCGAAGGCAAAAAATTCAGTTTTGGGTTTAAGAAAAAATTCAAAGCTACCACGGTTTTCCGCCAGGAGATGTACAAACAGTTGGTTATGAACGGCGGAATATTTGTATTGACGTTGTTTGTCGCTTTCCAGGCTTACAATGCATACAAAGCGGAAAATTATATAACAGCGGACGAGATGTTTTATTCATATTATATGAAACAGCTCACAGGCCCTTACGACAGCCGGGCTTATGAATTTATGACCCAGGAATATGAAAAGTTCAAACCTCTTGTACGGGCACAGGAAAGGGCATCTTACGGAATAATTTCTCAGGAAGAATACTCAGCATTTGTATCCGCCAACTATTCTTTGAATATGGAGTACGGCGTATATCAGAAGGTAACGGGCCTGATAAACAGCCTGCGGCAAAATCCTGGGGCACAGCTTATATATGATACCGGATATATAAAGCTGTTTGATTTTGCAGATGTGATGGATTTAAAAGACTATCTGTTTACGGTGCTGGTGGCTTGTGTCAGCTTTGCCGGCTTGTTCTGCATGGAGAAGAGCAGCGGGATGCTGAAAGTTATAAAAAGCACCAGCCTTGGCATGGAATACACGGCAAAAGCCAAAATCAGGACGGCATGCCTGTTGTCCTCTGTTATAACACTGGTTTCGGCAGCCCCCAGATTTTATCAGGTATGGGAAGGCTACGGCTTTAAAGGTTTGTTTGTACCGGCCAAAAGCATATACAATCTGGCCGATATGAACCAATATATACCTGTTATTGCAGTAATACTGTTTATGCTGGCCGCAAGATTTCTTGTCACATTTACCATGTCGGTGATTACTCTTTATATATCGCAGAAATCAGAAAACTATCTGTCGGCGGTTATGTTTTCATTGCTGATACTGGAATTTCCCGCCCTGCTGTATTACCTGGGGGTAAAATGGGCCGGCTGGCTGACGCTGTATCCGGTTTTTCATATTGTGGGCAGTTACGGCAGAGCTTCGTTTATATTAAATCTGGGATATGTAGCGCTGGCTGTTTACGGCATAAATTATTGTGCAAAATATTTGGTAAAAGAATATTCTGTGCAATGACCTTAAATCACAAAATACAATGAAAACCGCTTCCTTTACAGGAAGCGGTTTTCATGTATGTTTTATTCTTCGACTTCTTCGGCTTCTTCGGTTTTGGCCCGTTCGGGTGTAAGCTCAAGAATGACTATGTTTTTAATCAGTACATCAGAGTATTGCAAAGTGTGCATCCTGGGCTTGCCGCTGGTGCTTTCCTCTATCCGGAATATGTACGGATAGACGCCGACTATTTTGGCCGGGGTGTTTTTCAGGACCGTCCTGGGGTTGTCCAGAACCACATTAAGATGAACTTCCGGGTTGGTTTCGTAAAGATGCTGAATTTTTTCTCTTATAATTTCCAATGTTGACATTTTATATATCCTCCTTGTTTTGAAAGAAATAAGCTGCCGTAAAGGCTGTTGTGTGCCAGGCTTGTGGCGAACATCTGCCCGCTGACCTGACACACAGTTTTTATAAGGCTCGATTATTTAAATCAGAACATCGCTGTTTTGAGTTCTGTATATAATATAATTTCGGGTCTGAAAAGCTGAAACATGGCGGCTTTTATACAATAATTATAGCAGATTTTTACAGATTGTGACAGGGGTATTTTTAATTTTTGGATATTTTACGGAGGCATATCCGGCAGGTTTATAGCTATTGTATATTTTAATATGGTTTGTTGTTCGGTATATGCAATAAATTATGCTTTGTCTGCTTTATGTGCAATATACCTATTTTAAACAATAAAAGTTTATAATTAAAGTCAATTGTACGTCGTGTAAATACATGCTATAATTTATCCAACAGAGGCGGCAGTAAAGGCAAAAGCCTTTAGTGGGAACTGTCTGCCAAAGTCCAACAGAAGGAGGATGAACTATGGCAAATACAACCAAAGCCAAGGAAAAGAAAAAAGGCGGATTTAAAATGCCCCACCTGTTTTTCCTTATGCTTGGCCTTATAATGATTATGAGTCTGGCCACCTATGTGATACCGGCCGGTCAGTTTGCGACAGATCCGGAAACAGGCGCCCTTATGGGGGACAGCTTTCAGTACATAGGCGAGCAGACACCTGTCAGTCCGTGGCGGGCTCTTACCATGCTGCTTCAAGGATTTATGAATTCCAGCTATGTAATGTCATTGCTGTTGATAGGCGGCGGCACTGTGGGTGTCATTATGGCTACCGGTGCTATTGACGAAATGATAAACTGGGCTGTTTACAAATTGCAGGACAAAGGTGTTACCGTCCTGGTTCCGCTGCTGTTTTTCCTCATTGCCATCCAGGGCGCTTTCGGCGGCGGCGACCAGATGATAGCCATTGTGCCCATAGGCATAATGTTTGCCAAAAAACTGAAATTGGACCCGATAGTGGCAGTGGGAGTATCCTTTTTGCTTCATTCGTAGGTTTTGCTGTCGGCCCCACAAGGGCGATGACACCGCAGATAATGATGGGGGTAGAGCCTTATTCAGGTTTCGGCGTGCGTCTGATAACCATGTTTGTGATTATAATCATAGCCATGGTTTACACATTAAGATATGCCCTGAAAGTGTCCAAAGACCCAACGAAATCTGCAATGGGTAATACTGACTGGCTGGCTGACTGCGATGTGGAAGAACATGCAAAAGAAGTCAAGTTCAATGGCCGCGCCGCTTTGGTGACTTTGCTGTTCTTTGCGCAGTATGCTTTGATGGTATATATGAACAGTATACTGGGCATGGGCGTGGACGTTATGCCGGCGATAATGTTTATAGTCAGCATATCCTGCGGCCTGATATACGGTATGAGCTTTGATGAAATAGGCAATGCTTTTGCCAAAGGCACCGGCGGTATGGCTTTCGTGGCGGCGGTCATAGGTATGGCCGGCACAATGAGCCTGGTTATGAGCCAGGGTAATATTTTGCATACCATAGTTTATGTATTGTCACTGCCGCTGAAAGGCCTGGGTCAGGGCCTGGCGTCCATAGGTATATTAATGGTGGTTACCGTGATAAATATATTCATTCCGTCAGCATCGGCAAAACAGGCTATACTTATACCTATAATTCAGCCGCTGGCGCAGACACTGAATGTTTCCGGCAACCTGGCGGTCAGCGCGTTTATGTTCGGCGATGGTTTTACCAACCTGGTGACACCGGCCTTGGGCGTAACGGCCGGCTCTCTGGCATTGTGCGGCGTTCCGCTTAACAAATGGCTGAAATGGGCACTGCCGATAGTTACAATCATGATACTGGTTGCTTTTGCCAGCCTGTACATACTGGGCGCAATCGGCTGGACCGGTTTATAACAAAATCAAAAGACCTCTTCGGAGGTCTTTTTCATTTTGTAAAAATAATATATTGACAATTATCTATGTGAGTTGTATAAACCATATAGATGATTATCTATGGGAGGTGCGATATGGGTTTTGACGCCAAAAAACTGGCAACCGTTTTCAGGGCATTGGGAGACGAAAACAGGGTTAAAATACTTGGCCTTTTGTCAACAGGTGAAAAGTGTGCCTGTAAGCTTCTGGAAGAACTGGAAATAACACAGCCCACATTGTCGCACCATATGAAAATTTTATGTGACAGCGGAATTGTGTCAGCGCGAAAAGAAGGTAAATGGATGTACTATTCGATACCTGATTCAGCCGGAGAATATCTGGACAAATGCGTTGAAGATCTCCTGTCCGGGCCGTAAGGTACAGATATGCAGTCGTGTTGTAAAAGATAGCTTTCTTTTACAGCACGGCTAAAAAAATAATCAATACATAGATGTATTTAAATATAACAATATATAGGGGGCTTGTCTGTGCGGACATTGTCTGAAATCTGGGATTTTTTTCAGAGCGAAATTTTGGGTATGGCTTGGTTTAATCCTCTTGTAGGCCGTACTCTTGCAAAGGCCGGAATTGATACCGGCAGCCGAATGGGTGCCAGCTTGCAGTTTTTTATCTATGATGTGATAAAAATAATGGTGTTGCTGGGTTTTCTTATCTTTATAATCTCATATATTCAAAGCTATTTTCCGCCGGAAAGGACCAAAAAAATCCTGGGGCGCTTTCACGGACTGGGCGCCAATGCAGTTGCGGCATTGCTGGGAACAGTTACTCCTTTCTGTTTCTGCTCGTCAATTCCCATTTTTATGGGCTTTACCGGCGCCGGCCTGCCTTTGGGGGTTACATTTCCTTTTCTGATTTCCTCTCCTATGGTTGACCTGGGTTCGCTGGTGCTTCTGATGAGTATATTCGGCCGGAAAGTCGCCTTTGTTTATGTTCTGGTGGATCTGGTTGTGGCAGTGGCCGGCGGCACGCTGATTGAAAAACTGAATATGGAAAATGAAATAGAGGAATATATCCGCTGCGCAGGAAATTTTGATATTCGGCAAAACCGGATGACTGTAAAAGAAAGGATTGATTATTCTGTTTCACAGGTGATTTCCACTGCCGGAAAGGTCATGCCCTATGTGCTTGTAGGCGTGGGTATAGGAGCATATATACACAACTGATCCCGCAGGAGCTGATAGTCAGCCTTCCGGGCAGCCGCAATCCGCTGGGTGTTGTGCTTGCGGTTGTGTGCGGTGTTCCGATGTATGCCGATATTTTCGGCACCATTCCTATTGCCGAAGCCCTTCTGGCAAAAGAGGCTTTGTTGGGTGTTGTTCTGTCATTTATGATGGCGGTTACCACTCTGTCGCTGCCGTCAATAATAATGCTGAGAAAAGCAGTAAAACCAAAGCTGCTGGCGGTTTTTGTAGCTATATGCGTCTTTGGCATAATAGGGGTTGGGTATCTTTTCAATGCCCTGCAATTTGTTCTTATATAACGGATGAAAATTCTTTAATTCAACCGTTTAAAATTTAATTTATATTTCGGAGGTATTTACAATGTCAATATTTGGTTTTGGAAAAAAGAAATCAGAAAGTAAAGTGGCTTCATGCGGTTGTGGCGGCGTATGCACAGCACAGCAGGAGATAAAGCCGGACCAGATAAAAGCAGATATAAACAGCATAAGGGTGCTGGGACCGGATGTCCGTCCTGCCATGCCCTTTTTGAAAATGCAAAAAAGGCCGCAGGTTCCCTTGGCTTAAACACAGAGAGGTGGAATATATCACCGATTTGCAGAAGATAATGGAATATGGCGTTATGAGCGTGCCGGCACTGATGATAAACGACAAGGTGGTATCCACCGGCAAGGTGCTCAAGGCGGCCGAGATAGAAAAACTGTTGGGCTGAAAAGAAAAGGGCAGACAATGAAACCGAAGGTTGCTTTTATATGTGTTCACAATTCCTGCCGCAGTCAGATTTCCGAGGCCCTGGGCAAACTGCTGGCAGCGGATGTTTTTGACAGCTGGTCTGCCGGCACCCACACCAAACCTGCGATAAATCCCGATGCAGTGAGGCTGATGAAAGAAATTTACGGTGTTGATATGAAAAAAGACCAGTACAGCAAAACCATAGACAGTATACCTGCGCCGGATATAGCCATTTCCATGGGCTGTGATGTGGGCTGCCCGTTTATCGGCAGAGCTTTTGACGAAGATTGGAGACTTGCAGATCCGACAGGAAAGAGGGATGAAGAATTAAAAAAAATAATAGCTCAGATAGAAAGAAATATCTTGGTTTTGAAAGAAAAAATACTCAGCGGCAGTTACCGCACTTATTTATAACCATCATCTGACGCAAAACCGACAGTACGGGTTTGACCTGACTGTCGGTTTTGTATTTTAATATTAAATGATACATAAAGATCTTAACATTTATAAACAAAAATGTTGAAAAAATTTATATTGTAAACAGATATACTGCCAGTGCGCCGGAGAACATTATCAGAAAGCCGGCTATCATCAGCCACAGTGTCCTGGAATAGCCTTTGGGAGTTATTTTTCCCATTGCGTCCAGTTTTACAATAAGGGGGTGAAGCTTCCAAAAATAGGTGGCTATGGACAATATCATCGCCGCAACAGCCCATATTTTGGTCTGCCGGGTGCCGGTGAAAAGCACCACCAGAAGAGGAAAAATAAAAATCAGCTTTACTCCTGCCACCCAATAGGCCATATAGTGGGCGAACAGATCCATTGCGCTGTCTTTTTTGGCCTCGTGCCAGCTATCAAAAACTGCAACGCCGTTGCCCAGCCTGGAATCGGGCATGAAATAAAGTATCATCACATTGCCCGTTTCCATAATTCAAAATATGATGATAGCTATTGAAAGAATATCCAAAGTAACACTTCCTTATTTATAGTGAAAAATATTGTATCATTGATATATGTGTTTGTACAGTCGGCTTTTGGTGTTTGCAATTACTCTGAAAATAAAATATAATAACTGATATCTTAACACAATCTTAATGCCGTCTACGATAATATAATACAAATTTTAATTACTGGATAGGATAATGTTATTGTTGAAATGGGTTTTAAAGGAGAAAACATGAGAGAAAAAAGACTTACTTCACAAGAGGCTTTGATGCTTGCCAACCAGTATGAAGAAAAAAATAAAAAAGGCAGATTGAAGATATTTTTCGGTTATGCCGCCGGAGTCGGGAAAACTTATGCGATGCTGAAAGCGGGTCATGAGGCGCAGAAAGCGGGAATAGATGTAGTTGTCGGCTATGTGGAAAAACACACCAGACCGGATACTTTAAACTTGCTGGACGGGCTGGAACAGCTTCCTAACAAAGAAATTGTTTACAAGAGCGTTACATTGACAGAATTTGATATAGACGGAGCACTGGCAAGAAAGCCGGAGCTGATTCTGGTAGACGAGCTGGCCCACAGCAACGCCAGCGGAAGCCGTCATGTGAAAAGGTATCAGGATGTGGAAGAACTT
>CASFSP010000088.1 GCA_949297385.1 uncultured Oscillospiraceae bacterium | reverse complement strand
TTGACATATCGTCCGTCAGCGCCTTTGTACACCAGTCCGGCCAGTTCCAGCCCGGTCAGGGCCGCTTTTACCCGTCCTGCCGAAAGACCGCTTTGCCTGATAATCTGCGCTGCCAGCATTGCGCCGTCCAGCGTGTCCAGCACCTGTTTTTCTGTCCGGCTCAGTTCGGGCTCGCTTTCCTTTACAGGTTCCTGCCGGCTTATGCCCATATATTCCAGAAGTCCGCGGCCGCCCGTCAGCGCCGTCGCCTTTCCCCGGGCCAAAAGCCGGTTGCTTCCCCGGTAATATGGGCTGTAAATACTGCCCGGAACAGCAAATACATCCTTTGAATATTCCAGCGCCCTTTCAGCCGTTGTCAAACTGCCGCTGTGTTCCTGCGCCTGAATGACACACAGCCGGTCACCGGCGGCTGCTATCAGCCTGTTGCGGTGAACAAAATCCGCGCTGTAATATCTGCGTCCGCACACATATTCGCTGATCACCAGGTGTTCCTTTTCCAGCATCTGCTGGAAATTTTTGTTGGTTTTCGGATAATATTTATCCAGGCTTACACCCAGCACAGCCACGGTTTTCCCTCCGTTTTCCACGCAGGTTCTGTGAGCTGTTGTATCCACGCCCCGGGCAAGACCGCTGACTATAACGGCATAAGGGCTGATCCGGCCGACAATATCCCTGCACGCCATTTCGCCCTCTGCGCTGAAACGGCGCGAGCCCACAACGCTGACGGTGTGCGGCGCTGACAGCAGGGAAATGTCACCTTTATAATAAATTACCGGCGGCGCCCGGTCAATACCTTTAAATCTCTGCGGGTAGTCTGCATCGGCGTAATTCACCGATTTTATACCCAGCCGGCAGTGGGTGCGGTATATCTCTTCCACCCGTTTTATATCTGTTTCCAGCGCCTTTTTTATTTGACGCGCGGTAAATATATTGTATTTTGACAGCTTTTCCCTGTGGGTATACAGCCACTGAGGGCTTACGCCACAGGAAACTATCCGCTGACCGTTGGCACAGGCGGCCCCTGCCACCAGTGACAGCCAGATATCATATTCTCCCATTATTTCAGCTCCCACATCAATATTGCTGCGCTGACTGCGGCATTGAGGGATTCTATCTTGCCGCTCATGGGTATTTTCACTCTTTTTTCGCAGGCGGCTATCACATCCCGGCCCAGCCCCTGGCCTTCATTGCCTATATAAAGAGCCACAGGGCGTGGTATTTTTTCCTCTTCCAGCTCCTTCGCCCCATCCAGGCAGGAAGCCACCGTACAAAAACCTTTTTTGTTCAGGTCGGCCGTAAAGGCAGCCAGGTCATCCACCTTTAAAACATTCATCTTGACACTGGCAGTCATGGACGATCTTATAACTTTGCGGGAGTACACATCGGCACAGCCGCGTGTTACCACTGCATTTTCAAAGCCGAAAGCCAGGGCTGTTCGCATTATTGCGCCCATATTTCCCGGGTCCTGCACATCCTGCAAAACCAGCAGTTTCTCGCTTTCAAGCACCTTTTCGGCCCGTACACTGCGTGTTGAAAACACGGCGTATACCCCGTCTTCGGTTTTGCCTTCGCTCAGTTTGTCCCGTACCCGGCGGGATATGATGAAAACATTTTCCCCGGGCATTTTGTCCATGTGTTTTTCCCGCACATCGGCACATACAAAAATCATCCTGTGTTCAAAGCCAAAATCCAGTATATCCGCCACAACTTTGGAAGTGGATGCAAAAAACACCCCTTCCTTTCGGCGGAAAGTCCGGTCGTCTGCTGCTTTCATCGCATATTTTATCTTCGGGTTGTCTTTGCTTTCAATATTTACGGTCATAGTCTTGCCTTTCTGCGCCCGACAAAACCTTCTACCGCAGTAAAAAATTTTGTCCAAAGCAGCTGTGTAAATTTTGCCTTATATATAAAGAATTAAGTACAATATATCTTGCGGTTTGCCGACGGCAAGCCGCAAGATATGTACTTTTCACCATAAAAAATCAAAAAGGTGCATATGCGAATTACGCCCTAACACAACAGTGCTAAGGCGTGATTTCAATATAAAATTACAGAGCTTTTTTAGCTGTTTCAACCAAAGCTGCAAATGCGGCAGCGTCATGAATAGCCATTTCAGACAGCATCTTTCTGTTCAGTGTGATGCCGGATTTTTTCAGGCCGTTCATGAATGAAGAGTAGTTCATACCGTGCATTTTTACAGCGGCGGAAATTCTTGTGATCCACAGTCTGCGGAAATCTCTCTTCTTCTGTTTTCTGCCTATGAAAGCGTAGTTGCCGCTTTTCATAACCTGCTGTTTGGCCATTTTGAAGTGCTTGCTTTTAGCACCAAAGTAACCTTTGGCCAGTTTCAGTGTTTTATTTCTTCTTTTGCGAGTCATCATCGCGCCTTTAATACGAGCCATTATCTATATCTCCTTTAAATATCAATCTTAGTATTTACACAAATTAAGCGTAGGGCAGCAATTTTTTGATTGTTGCTGTGTTTGTCTTGTCTGTGTATCCGCCTTTTCTCAGGTTTCTCTTTCTCTTGGTTGACATTTTTGTCAGGATATGGCTTCTGAAGGCCTTGCCTCTTTTTACCTTACCGTTTTTTGTCAGCTTAAATCTTTTTTTAGCGCCTGTATGTGTTTTGATTTTGTACTTCATTGGATAACATCCTCCTGTTTATTTTTTAGGTGCCGGTGCAATAACCATCTGCATGCTTCTGCCTTCAAGTTTTGCCTGTTTTTCAATAACGCCGCCTTCAACAGCCCGGCCAAAGCGGGCCATAACATCCAGACCGGCTTTGGAGTGTGCCATTTCACGGCCGCGGAAACGAATGCTGGCCTTGACTTTATCACCGTTTTTAAGGAACTTGTTCGCCTGATTTACTTTTGTGTTGAAATCGTTAGTGTCAATGTTGAGTGACAGTCTTACCTCTTTTGTTTCCACAATTTTCTGGTTTTTTCTGTTCTCTTTTTCTTTTTTCCGCTGTTCAAAGCGGTATTTGCCGTAATCCATGATGCGGCAAACCGGCGGTGTGGCGGTCGGGGCGATTTTAACCAAATCCAGGTTAGCCTCGTCTGCCAGTTTCTGCGCCCGAGCTGCGCTCATAACGCCCATCTGGCTGCCGTCTGCGCCTATGACCCTAACTTCTTTGTCTCTGATTTCTTCGTTGATCTCAAGCTCTTTTTTTGTACTAATGATAAAGCACCTCCATTGTTTTAAGCAAATTAAAAGCACGAACATACAGCCCGTGCCAAATAAACATAAGTTTGGGGCACACACCCCACACTTTGAATATTGACCCGCCCGCGTACTTGCAAGCCAGGTGAGCACATGCTGTTGCTACTTTATTGCCTTGAAAAGTATATCATAATCCGCTGTCTTTGTCAACGGCAAAACGCCTGTTTTAAAGGGAAAACAGCGGTTTTCACACTCAAAATAACACAGCCTTTGCAAAAAATCAAGTAAAATTTTGATTAAGCCGGAAAATTTTGCCAAAATTACAACTGACAAACAAAAAACCGGAGATATTGCAATGAAAAAAAGTGAAATCAGCATACTGGCCGGGCTGGTCTTGGCACTGTTTATAAGTTTTTTTGCCGACACCGTCAGCCGGGCAGACAGCATAAGGGTCGGCACCCTGCGCCTGCATGTAATAGCCAACAGCGACAGCCGGGCTGACCAGCAGATAAAGATACAGGTAAAGGACACCGTCAGCCGGCTGCGGAGCGATATATGCGCCGGCGCCCGGGACTACCGGCAGGCTGTGGACAAAACTACGGACAACCTGGATCTGTTACAGCAACGGGCCAATCGGAAACTGCGGCAGCTGGGGGCGGATTACACCGCCAGTTGCAGTGTGGAGAATTTTTATTTTGACACCACAGAATATGAAAACTTTACCATGCCACGGGGCGAATACAAAGCCCTGACCGTAAGGCTGGGCCGGGCCGAGGGCAAAAACTGGTGGTGCGTGGTCTATCCCGGCCTGTGCGCCTCTGCGTCGGCAAAATACGAGGACGAAGCCGACAACACCTTTGTGGAAACAGACAATTTCCGAATAAAATTCAAAGCGGTGGAAATATATCAGGATTTTATCTCTCTTTTTGATGAAAAAGCTGAAAAGTACGATAAAATATAGACCTGTCCCGGGTTCAAATTCACAAAATAAAAAAGGCGGAAAACCCGCCTTTTTTATTTCTGTTTAGTTTTTGGAAACATAAAATTTGTAGCGCACTATTATGCCATATTCTCAGCGTCAAGCAGATGCGAAAAGGTTATACTTCCGCTGTCTCCTATGTAAACAGTCATCAGCGCTTTGTTCAGCGGAACTGTACCTGCACCTATCTGCAAATTCATCCTGCCGCTTTTAGCAGAAACATTTATTATTCCATCCTCTATTATAGATAACTCATACCTGCTTCTGATTATTGCATATCCGGAGTTTGCAGCGGAAAGCGGCTGTGTATAAAATACAGCGCCCCGCGGTGTAAAATAGCTCACCTCACATTCGCCCTGTATATCCGCCTGTATCCTGTTGTCGCCTGAATATGCCTCGCTTATTTCTACCCTTATGCTTTCACGGTCTGTCAAAATGGGCACACCGTCTGTCCGCCATACCAGGGTAAGATAAAATACCCCGTCATCATAACTTTCATCTTCTACATACACCTGATAGCCGTATCCCCGCTTCTGCACATCTGTCACACCTTCCATCATCAGTGACAAACCAGTATCCG
>CASFSP010000087.1 GCA_949297385.1 uncultured Oscillospiraceae bacterium | reverse complement strand
TCGTAATAGCCCCGGGCGGCTATCATTGCGCCGTTGTCACCGCACAACCGCAGCTGGGGGGCAAAAAACTGTCTGTCGCCTATCTTCTGTTCTATCAGCTGTCTCAGCCTGCTGTTGGCGGACACTCCGCCGGCTATGGCCACCTTGTCATATCCGAAATTTTGCGCTGCCGCCGCCAGGTTATCGCTTAAAATATCGGCAATTTTTTCCTGGAAAGCCGCCGCAAGGCTGTTTACATCGGTTTCTTCACCTTTCATATTGTTGGTGTTGTGTATGTTTATAACCGCTGTTTTAAGGCCGGAAAAGCTGACATCATACCTGTTTTCGGTGTGTGGTGTGGGCAGTTTGTACTTGTCCTTGTCCCCTGTCAGCGCGGCTTTTGCAATGGCCGGACCGCCGGGATAACCCAGGCCCAGGGTGCGGCTGACCTTGTCAAAGGCTTCCCCTGCCGCGTCGTCTATCGTCTGTCCGATCACGCGGAAATGTGTGTAATCATCCACCGCCACAATGTGGCTGTGTCCGCCGGAGGCCACAAGACAAAGGAACGGCGGTTTCAGCTGCGGATATGTGAGGTACAGCGCGGCGATATGTCCGCGCAGATGGTGCACAGGCACCAAAGGCTTGCCCGAAGCAAAGGACAGCCCCTTTGCATAGTTTATCCCCACCAGCAATGCTCCGATAAGGCCGGGGCCAAAGGTACAGGCCACCGCTTCCAGGTCGTTTACCCCAAGGCCTGCTTCGTCCAAAGTCTTCTGCACCACCTCGCTGATGGCATCTATATGGCGTCGGCTGGCTATTTCCGGCACAACACCGCCGTAAAGGCCGTGTTCCTCCGCCTGGGAATAAACCACATTGGATATTATTTTTCGCCCGTCCTGCACTATGGACGCAGCTGTTTCGTCACAGCTGGACTCTATGCCCAGTATATACATCAAATTTCACTTCCCTGTAAATTCAGTTTAATTCCTTTACTCCATGTCTGGTCTTTTCCATGACTATGGCGTCATCCTTTGGTGTGGAGTAAAAATCTTTTCTTATACCCAGCTTTTCAAAACCGAGAGTTTTGTAAAATTCCAGCGCTCCCCGGTTGCGGCTGCGCACCTCCAGCACAACGCTGTTCAGTGTCTGCGGCAGCATGGCAAGAGAGTCTGTGATAAGCTTTGTGGCAATGCCCATACGGCGGTAGGACGGATGGGTACACACAAACAGAAGCTCCGCATCGTCGGTGACCAGGTATGAGCAAAAAGCCAGGGCTCTTTCATCATACACTGCCACAAAGCTTTGGGTGGCGGTGTTGGCTATATCGCTGATAAGGCTTTTCATGCTCCAGCCGTCATGCACCTGAAAATGTATCTCGCTGACATCTTCAATATATTTTATGGAAAAAGGTATAGTTTCCAGTTTTTCAAGTATAACATTCTTCATAATTTAACCCTTCGCTTTGTACCAGTTTTCGCCGCTGTTCACATCCACTTTCAGCGGGACGGACAGCCGGGCGGCGTTCTGCATTTCTGTCTGTAATATTTCTCTTGCCTGCCGCGCTTCTTCGACGGGCGCTTCCACAATCAGTTCGTCGTGCACCTGCAAGACCAGCTGGGCTTTCAGGCCCCGCCGTTTAAGACTGTTGTAGACTTTGACCATGGCAATTTTTATTATGTCTGCGCTGGTGCCCTGTATCGGGGTGTTCAGCGCCATGCGTGCTCCCAGCGCCTGTATGTTTTTGTTGGCGTTGTTTATCTCCGGCAGCAGCCTTTTGCGGTTGTACAAGGTGGTGACATATCCGTTTTCCTTGGCAAACCGTTTTATGTCATCCATATACCTTGCCACACCGGAAAAGTTGTGCAGATAGTCTTTTATAAAACTGTCCGCTTCTTTCACCGTCATGCCGGTGTCCTTGGCCAGGCTGAAAGAGCCTATTCCGTACACAATACCGAAGTTTACGGCCTTTGCCCTGCTTCTCAGCTGCGGAGTGACCATTTCAATGGGCAGTTTCAGCACCTGGGAGGCGGTTCTGGCGTGTATGTCCTGCCCGTGCAGGAATGCCTCTTTCATCACCTCGTCACCGCTGATATGGGCCAGTATCCTCAGTTCTATCTGGGAATAGTCCGCATCCAGCAATGTACAGCCGTCTTTTGCCACAAAAAACTTTCTCATCTCACTGCCCAGCCGTGTGCGGACAGGTATATTCTGCAAATTTGGCTCGCTGGAAGAAATTCTGCCGGTCCTGGTTTCTGTCTGGTTGAATGTGGAATAAATTCTGCCGTCCGGCTGAATTTTATCCATAAACCCTTCCACATAGGTGGAGTTCAGTTTCTGATATGTGCGGTAGTTCAGTATCACATCTATAACAGGGTGATATCTGCGCAGTGATTCCAGCGTCTGCCGGTCGGTGGAATAGCCGGATTTGGTCTTTTTGCCGGTGGGCAGTTTCAGCACTTCAAACAGTGCATGACCCAGCTGTTTGGGGCTGTTGAGGTTGAATGTTTCGCCCACCATATCATATATGGTCTGCCGGTCTTTTTCAATCTGTTTTTTCAGCCCTGCGCCGAATTCTTCCAGTCCTTTTTTGTCCACGGCAAAGCCTATATGCTCCATATTGGCCAGCACCTTTGCCAGCGGCAGTTCTATATCATACAAAAGGCCGTGCTGATTGTCCTTTTCAATGGACCGTTTCAAAATTTCATAACAGCTTTGTGCCCAGCCGGCAAATTCGCTTTCGCACAAAAAGGCCTTTTGAGCGTCCAGTGCCGACGGCAGTATGCTTTTATCATAGCTGTTGGCCAGAGGGTTGGCGATATATGCCGCCAGTTTCAGGCAGAATGTTATATTTTTTACATCAATATTTTTCTCAAAGCAGAATTTGTACAGCGACTTGCTATCATAGGCAATTTTCTCTTTGCTTTCGTCTGCAAGAAAATCTGCCAGCAGCCGGCTGTCAGCCGCTGTCTTTTCGACGCGGTTGTCCCATACAAGATAAAAACTGTCCTCTTCCTGCCATATTATGGCTTTTTCCATATCACCGGAAAATTCCCGAACTTTAATTTCAGGCAGATCTTCCTGCACCGGCCGCAGCTCCCGGCCGCCGCACAGTTTTTCGGACAGGGTGTACATTTCCAGCCTGTTCAGCATCTGCCGTGCCCGCCGGTAGTCCGCCGGCTGTCTGACATAGTCAGACACATTGGTATCGATAGGTGCATCTGTGCGTATGGTGCCCAGCTGTTTTGACAGGTAAGCCATGTCCTTGTCCACAGTCAGTTTTTCCCTGACACCTTTTTTGATAAACGGGTCATCTATATTTTCATATATGCTGTCCAGGGTGCCAAAATGCTGCAAAAGACCCACGGCGGTTTTTTCGCCTACGCCTTTTACGCCGGGGATATTGTCGGATGTGTCCCCCATCAGGGCTTTCAGGTCAATCAGCTGGCTCACATCCAGGCCGTATTTTTCCTTTACAGCCCGCTTGTCCATCATGGTGTTCTGGCCTTTGCCAAACCGTGTGGCGGCCAGTATTACAGTTACATTGTCATTGACCAGCTGCAGGCTGTCGCGGTCGCCTGTGGCGATAAAACAGCTGTCGCCGCCCTCCGCCGCACTTTTGGCCAGAGTGCCAAGAATGTCATCGGCCTCAAAGCCTTCGCTTGTCACCAGCACATAACCCAGGGCTGTCAGGATATCTTTCAGCGGCTGCATCTGGCTGGCCAGTTCTTCCGGCATGCCTTTTCTGGTGCCTTTGTAATCCCGGTACATGTTGTGGCGGAAAGTCTTTCCTTTCAAATCAAATGCTATGGCCACTGCATCGGGCTGTATATCATTTTCCAGTTTGGTAAGTATATTTAAAAAACCATATATGCCGTTGGTATATTGTCCGTCTTTGGTGGTCAGCACCTTGATACCGTAAAAAGCGCGGTTAAGGATACTGTTTCCGTCTATTGCCAAAAGCTTCATAAAGGCTCTCCTTTATATATAAATTGTGAATTATTCTTTATAACTATATTAGTATACCACAAATAATCTTTTTATGGTATAATTTATTGGTCAAAAATATAATAAACGGAGAAAAAATGAATTTAAACGGTTTAACAATAGAGAATAAGGCAGTGCTGGCGCCCATGGCCGGCTTTTGCGATATAGTTATGAGAAAGGTAGCCGATGATTTCGGCGCCGGTTTCACTGTCAGCGAAATGGTGTCTGCCCGCGCTTTGCGTTATGGGGATAAAAAAAGCAGACAGCTGATGGAAAGCTGGGCTCACCGCGGCAGATACGGAATACAGCTATTCGGATTTGACCCGGTGGACTTTGGCCCTGCGGTGGCCGCCGCTTTGGAATACAACCCTGACTTTATAGATATAAACATGGGCTGTCCCGCACCCAAGATAACCTCCAACGGCGCCGGCAGTGCGCTGATGAAGGATGTAAAACTGGCCGCAAGCATAGCCCAGGCCACCGTAAAGGCCGCCGGCAGTCTTCCCGTCAGCGTGAAGATGCGCAAAGGCTGGGACGATGACTGCATAACCTGTGTACAGCTGGCAAAGCGGTGCGAAGAGGTGGGTGTAAAATTCATCACCGTGCACGGACGCACCAGACAGCAGATGTACACACCGGGAATAGATTTATCCGCCATTGAAAAGGTAAAACAGGCGGTGTCCATACCGGTGATAGGCAACGGGGACATAGTCTGCGCCGAAGATGCGGTGAAGATGATAGATGCCACCGGCTGTGACCGGGTGATGGTGGGCCGCCACGCCCTCAGCCATCCGTGGATATTCCGTCAGATAGACCGGGCGCTGTCCGGAAAGGGAATACCGTCAGACCTGGACATAAACGCCCGAATGGAACTGCTGACATGGCACATAAAACAACTGTGCCGGGTAAACGGCGAATATTTGGGAATGAGAAAAGCCCGCGGACAGGCCGCCCTGTACATGAAAGGGCTGAAAGGCGCCGCCAGGCTGAGATATATGACCAACTCCCTGTCGGTATATGCCGACCGGGAAAAGCTGGTAGAAGAAGTTTTGAAGGAGAATAGTGATGTATAATTTCAACGCCCTGCTGGCCAGGTTGAAATATATCCCCCGCTGGAGCCTGATGAGGCAAAGCCGGCGCGAGGATGTGGCCCAGCACACGACGGAGGTTATCTTTGTCGCCCACACCCTGTGCCTGCTGGCCAACAATATGTTCGGCAAAAATGTCAGCCGGGAAAAAGTGTGCATGTGCGCGGCATACCACGATGTCAGCGAGATACTTACAGGCGACATGCCCACCCCGGTGAAATACAACAATGACGCCATTCAGTCAGCGTTCAAGGACATAGAAAAAATTGCAGTGGAAAAACTGTTGCAGACCGCGCGGCCGCAGATACAGCAGGACCTGTCCTGCCGGCTGACCGGCAGCTGCCTGACCGATTACGAAAAGAAAATTTTAAAAGCGGCAGACAAGCTGTGCGCGCTGACAAAATGTATAGAAGAACTGCAATCCTCCAACAGTGAGTTTTCCAGCGCTTTTGACACCATAAATCTTTCCCTTAAAGAAATGGAAATGCCGGAAGTAGACTTTTTTATGGAAAACATGCTGGACGGATACAGGCTGTGCCTGGACGAACTGGCCAGGATATAGGTGGTGAGTATGATAAAAAAAGCATTTAAAAATGTATACTTCAAAGCCTTTTTCATCGGCTTTCTGTGTGCTTTGTGCATATTTGTCCCCTTTCTTGTGGCGGACAAAGGTTTTTTCACCTACGCCGGTGACTTCAACAGCCAGCAGATTCCCTTTTATATGTATATGAACCGCATGGTAAAATCCGGCTCACTCAACTGGGGCTGGGCCATTGACCTGGGTTCTTCTGTGATAAACAGCTATTCCTTCTATCTGCTGGGCTCGCCCTTTTTCTGGCTGTCCTGCCTTTTCCCATACAAAGCTGTACCCTACATCATGCCCTGGCTGCTTATGCTGAAATTTGCCGTGGGAAACCTGGGGGCTTTCGGCTACCTGCGCAGATATGCAAAAAACGACAATTACGCCGTTATAGGCGCTTTGCTGTACAACTTCTGCGGCTTTTCCATTTACAACATATTCTTTAACCACTTTATCGAATCGGTGGTATTTTTCCCCTATATGCTGTGGGCGCTGGACGAATTTGTCTACAACAAAAAAAGAGG
>CASFSP010000086.1 GCA_949297385.1 uncultured Oscillospiraceae bacterium | reverse complement strand
TTGGTAAAGCAGCCAAAGTTAAAGAAAAAATCAAATAATGCATCTAAGAGGACACATGTTGTCCTCTTTTTTGTTTTCTACGAAAGGCTTTTTATTATGAAGAAGATATTTGAAGCGGCTGAAACAGTTTTTATAGCGGTTATATTCATCACTATAGCCATATTATTCTTTTTCAGAGTAATTATTGTGGAAGGTGTTTCTATGGAGAACACCCTGCACGGCGGTGAAAAAATTATAATCACCAACTTCTTATACACTCCGGAAAAAGGGGATATTGTGGTCACCGACTCCAACAACAGCTATAACAAACCGCTGATAAAACGCGTTATTGCAACCGGCGGAGATACCGTAAAAATCGAGGCTCAAACAGGTGATGTATACATCAACGGGCAGCTGTTGACTGAAAGCTATATAAAAGAAGAAATGTCACCGCCGTCTGCTACTTTGGAAATGACGGTACCGGAAGGTTATCTGTTTGTCATGGGAGACAACAGAAACAACTCTTATGATTCCAGGGTAGAGGAGATCGGCGCAATAAATGAAAAAGATGTGCTGGGCAAAGCCTCTTTTAGAATATCACCATTTTCAAAGATAGGATTTGTTGAATGAAAAATTATGAACAAACTTTTGAACAGGCCACAGCCAATAATGTAAACAGCAAAAGCATTCATTGGTTTCCGGGCCATATGATGAAGACCCTGCGCCTGATGGCCCGGGAAATAAAAAATGTGGATGTGGTTTTGGTTTTGCTGGACGCAAGGATCCCTTACTCCAGCCAGAACCCTGAAATTGAAGAAATAATAAAAAACAAACCCAAAATCTATATTTTAAACAAGCGGGACCTGGCAGACAGCTCAATTACTGACCAATGGATAAAATATTTCAAATCCAAAGGCATGGGAGCCCTTGCCATAAATTCCAAAACCGGCAAAAACAACAAACTGATAAAAAATCAGATAAACCGGGAACTTAAAGAACTTTTGGAATACAGACAGAACCGCGGCATAGACGGGGCAAGGATAAGGGTTATGATAGTAGGCATACCAAATGTGGGCAAATCCACTTTTATCAATTCCTTCGCCGGTACCCAAAGGGCAAAAGCCCGGGACCGCCCCGGCGTAACCAGGGGAAAGCAGTGGATTACTGTTGACAATTTTGACCTGCTGGACATGCCCGGCGTGCTGTGGCGTAAGTTTGAAAATCAGAATGTGGCCGCAAACCTGGCATTTATCGGCTCTATAAAAGACGAAATACTGGATATCGAAACTCTGGCCGTATCTCTTATAGACCAGCTGAAAAAAATCTATCCCGATATGCTGGCCCAAAGATATAAGCTGTCAGAAGACGACATGCTGCTGGACAATTACGATATACTGTGCAGGATTGCCCGCAAAAGAGGAATGCTGCTGCCGGGCGGCGTGGAAAATACCGAAAGAGCAGCCGTGATGCTGTGTGATGAATTTCGTTCTTCCAAACTGGGCAGAATCTCACTGGAAAGGCCGGTTGAATATGAATAAACTGTTCGATTACGACCGGCAGATAAGGCAGTCCAATCCTGTTATATGCGGTGTTGATGAAGCTGGCAGGGGACCGCTGTGTGGGCCTGTGTGCTGTGCCGCTGTCGTCCTCAAACCGGATTTTGTCTGTGATGAAATCAATGACAGTAAAAAACTGTCAGAGAAAAAAAGAGAAAAACTGTATGACATTATAAAGGAAAATGCCGTTGCATATTCCATTGTAATGGTGCCGCCGCAGGAAATAGACAGGGTAAATATACTCAATGCCTCTTTGAACGGTATGGCAGAAGCTGTAAAGTCACTTGGCTTAACAGTTGATTTAGCACTTGTGGACGGCAATAAAGTCCCTCCGAATATGCCTTGTGCAGTGGAAAGCGTGGTCAAAGGTGACGGAACAAGCATGAGTATTGCTGCAGCTTCTATCCTGGCCAAAGTATCCAGGGACAGATATATGTTACAACTGGACAAGGAATATCCACAGTACCGGCTGGCAAAACATAAAGGTTATCCCACAAAACTGCACTATGAACTGATAGAAAAATACGGCATACAGGATTTTTACCGAAAGAGCTTTTTTAAAAACAGACCGGAGCTGCTATGGAAAAAAGACTGACCGGAAAAACAGGGGAAAGCCTGGTGTGCCGTCACTACTTGAAAAACGGATATACTATTCTGGACACCAACTACCGTTGCCGTTTCGGAGAGATAGACATAGTTGCCAAAAAAGATGATACTATTGTTTTTATCGAGGTGAAAACCAGGGGAAAACAGACGGACTACACTGCCAAAGAGGCAGTGACCCCGGCAAAACAGCAAAGGCTGAAATCAACGGCGCTTATGTATATTTCATCTAACAAATTCGATGATGAATTTGTCCGTTTTGATGTGGCGGAAGTTTACAGTCCTTTTGGGGCTCCTGTTATAAACATTATAGAAAATGCGTTTGAATAAAATAAAAGCCACCATAATGGTGGCTTTTACTGTTATATCTGTTATTTATCCATAAGAAATTCCCGGGGAATAACATCAGATACTATATTATGTATATAATCATAAGAAAATCTGGAATCGTATCCTTTTACACCGTGTTTTACGGCCAGTTCGGGGGTATAATCTGACAACAGATAATTTCTTATATTGGAAAATTCATAGTCAAAATGTGTGATTGTAGGCACAAAATAAGGTTCTTCTATGCTTATTTCATACCCGCCGTTTTCGTCGTAGGTTTTTACTATGTTGAACTGGAACAGACCTCCCAGCATATTGTTTCCTTTTGACTGCGCAGAAATAAAATTGCCCAGGGAGTAGCAAATCAAAGTTTTGTTGTCATTTTCTTCATTTGTCTGCCATTCGACAGTCTGTATAACATGGGGGTGAGTACCTATAATAACATCAACACCCATTATATTCAGCTTTTCTGCCACCATGCGCTGATAATCGTTCACCTGGTTGGTATCCTCATAGCCCCAGTGGCAGGACACAATGACTATATCTGCATTTTCCTTGGCAATTTTCACCTGTCTTTCAACCGTTTCAAAGTCATCCGGATGAATTATATAAGGGCAGGTTTCATCGTATATTGACAGACCGTTTGTGCCGTATGTATAAGCCAGGAAAGCCATTTTTATATTGTTTACGGTCATATATTTTATATCCCGGCTGTCATCACCGGTATAAAAGCCCACATTTACTACATCCTTGCTGTTCCAGTATTCCAAAGAGGAACGCACGCCCCGTGCACCTTTGTCATAGGAATGGTTGTTGGCGGTACCTATAACATTAAATCCCATTTCCAGCACCTTATCGCCCAGCTGTGTAGGTGACGAAAACTGAGGATATGTAGACGGTGCAAAAGCAGAATTCACCAAGGTTTCCTGATTTATAAATTTTACATCGAAATCTTTGAAATAGTCCTGAATATTTTCATAGGCATAATCAAAGTCATATCCGCCGTCAGTGCTTCTGCGTGCCGCCTGCAGGTAGATAGAACCATGTATCAAATTATCTCCCGCTGCCACAAACCTCACCGTGTCAGGAGGCGTGGGGGTAGGGGAGGGTGATGGGTTTGCTGCTACAGGAAGATCTCCGCCTTTGACGCAGCCGGCAGCCAAAATCATAATTACAGAAAGTGCTGCCGCCAATATTTTCCTCGACATACTTTTTTTCATAACAAGATCCTCGCAAAAAATATTTTAATATATTTTACATTATTATGGAACAAAGTTCAACATACAAAGGCCAAAAGCTTGAAAAAGTTACAAAATTATAATATAATCATAAAGTTATATTAACTGGATTAGAGGGATTATAATGAGCAAAGATTTGATGAGTAAAAGCGACTATTTCTACAATCTGCCTCAAAGTCTTATAGCGCAGACCCCGGTGATACCCCGCGACAGCTGCCGTATGCTTTGCGTAGATAGAAATAAGCCTTTTGAATATCAGGATAAAATTTTTAAAGATATATTTGACATGCTGAAAGCCGGCGATGTGCTGGTTATGAACAATTCCAAAGTGCTGCCGGCAAGGCTTTATGGGGCCAAGACCACCGGAGCCGCTTGCGAATTTCTGCTGCTTAAACAAAAACGGCAGGATATATGGGAATGTATGGCCCGCCCCGGCAAAAGGCTTCAGCCCGGCCATGTAGTTGTTTTCGGACAAGGTATTCTCAAAGGTGAAATACTCCAGTCCCTGGACAATGGCAATAAACTCGTAAAATTTACATATGACTGCCAGACTCTGTTTGAGGCTCTGGATAAGGTGGGCAAGCTGCCTTTGCCGCACTACATCACAGAAGAACTGAAAGACGGCAGCCTGTATCAGACTGAGTATGCCAAAATTCTGGGCTCAGCAGCGGCTCCTACTGCCGGCCTGCATTTTACCAAAGAGCTTATGGCAAAACTGGAAGAAAAGGGCGTAATAATAAAATATATCACCCTTCATGTAGGCATCGGAACCTTCAGACCGGTAAAAACCGACAACATAAAAGAACATGAAATGCACAGCGAATGGTTTGAAATTCCGCAGGATACTGCTGATGAAATTGCCCGCGCTAAAAAAGAGGGAAGAAGGGTCATTTCCGTAGGCACAACCAGCACCAGAACACTGGAAGCCTGCTATAAAGAATTCGGCTGTGTAAAGGCTTGCAGCATGGACACCAGCATCTTTATATATCCCGGCTTTGAATTCGGGGTTATAGACGGGCTGATAACCAATTTTCATCTGCCTGAAAGCACTTTGATTATGCTTGTCAGTGCTTTTGCAGGCTATGAAAACACTATGAAAGCCTACGAACACGCTGTAAACGAAAAATACCGTTTTTACAGCTTCGGTGACGCAATGTTTATATACTGATGAAAGGTACACAAAAATATGTACAGACTTATAAAACAAGAAGGTAACGCCCGCCGCGGCGAATTTACAACAGTGCACGGTACAGTGCAGACACCGGCTTTTATGAATGTGGCAACTGCCGGAGCGATAAAAGGTGCGCTGTCCACCAAAGACCTGGAAGATATACACTGCCAGGTTATGCTCAGCAACACCTATCATCTGCATCTTCGCCCCACAGATGCTGTGGTAAAACAGATGGGCGGCCTGCACAAATTCACCAACTGGAAAAGGCCTATCCTTACCGACAGCGGTGGATTTCAGGTCTTCTCTCTGGCGGGTCTGAGAAAAATCAAAGAGGAAGGCGTTTATTTTTCCTCTCACATTGATGGACGCAAGATTTTCATGGGGCCGGAAGAAAGCATGCAGATACAGTCCAACCTGGCTTCCACCATAGCAATGGCTTTTGATGAGTGTGTGGAAAACCCGGCTGAATACTCTTATTCCAAGCAGTCCTGCGACAGAACAGCCAGGTGGCTGGAACGCTGTAAAAAGGAAATGCAGCGTCTTAACAGCCTGGATACCACAATCAACAAAAACCAGCTGTTGTTCGGCATAAACCAGGGTTGCTGCTTTGAGGATATCCGTGTGGAACACATGAAAAAAATCAGGGAGCTGGACCTGGACGGATACGCCATCGGAGGTCTTGCCGTAGGCGAACCCAAGGAAGAAATGTACCACATAATATCTGTTGTGGAAGAGCACATGCCAAAGGACAAAATAAGATACCTTATGGGCGTAGGCACCCCGGGAAATATACTGGAAGGTGTAAGACGAGGTGTAGATATATTTGACTGTGTAATGCCGTCCAGAAACGCCAGACACGGACATATAAACACCTGGAACGGTATCATAAACATCAAAAATGCCAAATATCAGACAGATGATTCTCCGCTGGACCCCCAGTGCGATTGTCCGGTATGCCGCACATACACCAAAGCATATATAAGGCATTTGTTCAAGGCAGAAGAGATGCTGGGAATGCGCCTGTGTGTAATGCACAACCTGTATTTCTATAACAACCTTATGGAAAAAATAAGGGAAAATCTGGACAACGGAACTTTCCGGCAGTTTTATTCAAAATATGTTGATTTGCTGGACAGAAGAATATAAATTCTTGCAAAACCGGCTTTTTTATGTTATATTATATTTTAGTTTGTTAGGAGGTGAAACCAATGTACTTTTTACTGGAAGCCAGTGGCTCTTTGATGTCACAGCTGCTTGCAAGCACACTTCCTTTTGTTGTAGTATTGGCAGTAATGTATTTTATGCTTATTGCTCCTCAAAAGAAGAGAGAAAAGAAAATGCAGGATATGCGCAATAGTATAGAAATAGGCGACGGTGTTACTACCGCCGGTGGTATCGTTGGCAGAGTTGTCAGCGTAAAGGAAGATACTATTGTTATAGAATCTGCTTCATCCAAAATCCGTCTGAAGAGATGGGCCGTATCTGAAGTTGAAAAACTCAACATGGATTGATTTTCAGGTATAAAAATATCCCCCATTGAATAGTATGTACTATTCAATGGGGGTGTTTTTGTGTTACAAAAGTTTTTACTTTCTCGGAAACCATGGCAAAAAATATTGTTTCATGCCATTACATTTACTTTGCTTTGTATTGCTACCCTGGGCTTTTTACTGTGCATAGGGGCATTTTTTATAGTTCGTATTGATACTCCGGAGTATGTCCTTATACCGCTTACCACATCTCTGCTGGCATTTTCTTCATTTCTGGACAGCTTTATTCTTGCAAAACTGTTCAAAGAAAACGGAATGCTTATCGGTCTGGTTGTAAGCGTCATATTCATCGCTTTGATTATAACAGCGGCTGTTGTTTATAAAACATTTGCCCTGAGCAGCCTCCTGGCAACAAAACTTTGTGCGATAGCCTTTGCTGGAATTCTCGGCGGAATTTTGGGTGTAAATTCATAATAATTAAAGCAAAGCGACGGTAAAAAATATGGTATATAAAAACAGAAAGAAAAAAATAAACAGGTTTCAAACCAGAAAAATGATTTTTGCCTGCATACTTCTGATATACTGCGCCGGTTTGGCCGCAGGCTGTACATACGCGGTAAAAAACAATTTTAACATTGGAAGCATGCTGACAGGTTCCTTGTACAAAAGCTATCGGATAATGGATAAATCGCAGGTATTTGACTATTGTGCCAGCTTTTTTATACGCGATATATTCTGTATCTGCTCTGTTACTGTTTTAAAATATTCAGGCATATTAAAAGGGTTCAGCATTGGTGTGCCTTTCATATTTTCTGTGCAAAACGCCGGTATTTACACTATGCTTCTACACAGTGGGCGGACCGGTATATTCCAGCTTATATTCTTTTATATTTTAAAAGACAGCGCCATTACATTTTTACTGCTTATGCTGTGCTATGTTACAGTAAATGAGATAGTTCAGAACAAGTATAATGCGCAGAAAGATGTAAAAGTGCTGTCGGTTTACTGCCTTGGTGTGCTGTTTATATATATAATAGATTTTGCGGTAAAAATCCTTATTTTTCCTCTTCAGAGTCGGCTGGTATAGCGTTTTGGGATTTTTCAGGTTTTTTAAAAGAGGAGAGGGGGGAGGACTTAGCCGCTTTCATAAGGGCTTCGTCAGATAAATGGGTGTAAATCTCTGTTGTAGAAACATGCTCATGGCCCAAAATCTCTTTCAATGCCAGCATATCTGCGCCGCCACTGCGGTAAAGAAGGGTAGCAGCGGTATGGCGCAGTTTGTGGGTAGAAAATCCCAGCTGTGAAAGTCCTGCTCTTTGCAAAGACTCTGTTACAATCTGTTCAACTCTTCGCGCAGACAGCCTTTTTTTGCGGGACCTGGATATAAAAAGCGCCGGCTCTGTCTGTGGAGATACAATAGCATTGCGTTCTTTAAGATAATCGCTGATCGCTTCAAGACAACCACGGTTCAGATATACAGTACGCTCTTTATTGCCTTTGCCGATAATTCTCAGTGTATCATCACGGATATCGCTTATATCTATACCGACCAGTTCAGACAGACGCATTCCGCAGTTTAAAAACAGCATCAGAATACAGTAATCCCTGCTGGCGAAGTCCGAATCAGCGGATGAAAGCAGCTGCATACTTTGTTCAAGAGAAAGATATTTGGGCAGCCTTTTTTTATTGTTGGGCAGCTCTATATTTTCGCATGGGTTTACCGGCAGCTGATTGGTTTTCTGGGTCATATACTTGAAAAAACCACGCAAGCTGCTCAGTTTTCTGGCTCTGGATGCGGCGCTGTTGGAACGCTTGTCCATTACAAAAAACAAAAAGTCCAATATATCACTTTGTGTTATGGAAGCAACAAGTTCCAGGTCAAAAGACGAAATATCCACCTGGTCGATTGTTTCATTATCAATGGAATTATTGCGTTTCTGGTATATAAATCTTAAAAACAGTTTCAGGTCGATATAATAAGCTTCAACACTGCGGGCAGACAGTCCGCGTATTGTCTGCATATAATATAAAAACTCTTTAAGAAAAGCTGGACAATCAGAATAGTCCGAATAAATAACAGGTTTGTTGTTGGCCATTTAAAACTCCTGTAAAAATTGTAATATCAATATTATAGAATAAAAAAATAAAAAAATCTATCTTTTTAATAAAAACAGTGTCCAAAGCCATATCCAAAGGAATAGTCATAAGAAATGCCGGATAAGCTCTAAAACACAAAAATTCATCCCCTTTATTTCGCTAAATTTTTATTTAGCGAAATAGCCCAAGTAAACAATAAGAGAGTGCGCCTCCTATGTTCTTAAAATTTTATACCCTTACAGTATAAAGCAAAAAGCCGGTTGATTTCAACCGGCTTTTCAACATAGTTTTCAACAACAGTTACTGCAATGTAAAGTACATG
>CASFSP010000085.1 GCA_949297385.1 uncultured Oscillospiraceae bacterium | reverse complement strand
TACAAATCAAGGGTTTCTTTCTGGTTGCGGAGGCTGGATTTGAACCAACGACCTTCGGGTTATGAGCCCGACGAGCTACCATGCTGCTCCACTCCGCGTCATTTATCTTTGAGCGTAAAAATATTATATCAACAAAAACTGCTTTTGTCAATAGGCAATATCAAAAAAATACCGGGAGGCTGTCTCCCGGTAAAATCTGTATTATTCTTTGTCCATGGCGCTGTCGATGGCTTCTTTGACATCGTTGTATGCACCGCTTACTGTTTCTTTTACATTTTCGCCGGCGCTGGATATAATTTCCTTTACATCTGCGGCGGCCCGTGCCATTTTATCCAGCTTTTCTTCTTCCGGTTCTTCCTGCGGCATATAATCTTCCGCCAGATCCTCAGAATAAAGCAGTTCTTCGTATTCGTTCAGTTCCTGTTCTTTTTTGTACAGGTAATAGCCGGCAGCTCCCAGCGCAGCACCTGCAACTGCCAGAACTGTTAAAGCAGATAAGAAACTTTTCATATTGTCATTCTCCTTTTGTTGTTTTACAAGCGCTTTTTGGTTGTTATGAGCAATTTTTTCCAAACCGGTGATAGCGGTATCAGCGGCGAACAATTTGGCTTTCAGCGTAAATTTATAAGCTGTCAAAGCCGTTTTGGCGCCCGTAAGGGCAACATGCCTGAACCTGTCGCTTTGCAATGTGTGTTTTATCATAACAAAACCGCCTTTGTTTTTGCTAATTATAGTATACCACTTTTAGCGGTTTATACAAATGAAAATTTTGTGATTTTAAAAATAAATACTGTTGATTATCAATAAAATTTATAATATAATGTAACCTGGTTATAAAATAAGTTTATTAAGGTGGTTTGGCTGGTGCAAAACACAAAAGTTTTGATAAAAAAGTATCTTGTGGTTTTTATAGGGCAGGTTATAATAGGCACAGGATGTGCGTTTCTGGTAAGTGCCGGAATGGGAAATGATCCGATGGGAGTTATGGTCAGCGGTATAAGCAAACATATAGGCCTGTCTTTTGGTACCGTAACCAACTTGGCCAATTTTGTAATGTTTCTTGGCCTGCTTGCGTTTTACCGCAAAAGGTTGTCGATGACAACGCTTATAACCGTTGTGGTGGTCGGTTGGACTATAGATCCTGTGGCTGCTTTTCTGGGCAGCATGCAGGTGCCGGAAATAGTGGTCAAAGGTATGTACCCTGTAATAGGCTGCGTCATTATCAGTTTAGGGGTTGCTTTCTATCTTTGTATTGATTTTGGCGCATCAATAACAGATAATGTGATTTTGATGATAGGGGATCTGGCCCATAAAGGTTATGCTTTCGGGTGCTATACACTATATATAATATACTTTTCTCTTGGGCTGCTTTTTGGCGGCGTGTGGGGTTATGCCACGCTTATGACACTGCTGTTGAACGGCAAGATGATTGATAAGCTGACACCGGTTTTCAGAAGCACAGTGGGTGCCTGGGCAAACAGGGTTTAATTCCGGCTGCTTTTCCCATACTCATGGCAGAACTCTATAAAGCTTGTCACTGACGGTGACAGGCTTTTTTGTTTGTGATGTATAAGGCGGCAGCTTAAATAAAGCTTTTTGCCTGTAAGGGTAAAAGTGTCCAGCTTGCCGGCACTGATATATTCCTTCACCAGATTTTGCGGCATAAAGGATATTCCCAGGCCCTGCCGTACCGCAAGTATGATTGACCGGTTATCGGATGACTCCATATAAGGGTTGAGTCCTAGGTGGTGGATTGTTACAATGCTGTCGAAAATCTGTCTGAGAGAGGTGTTTTTTTCCCTAACCACTATTTTTTCCGAACACAGTTGCTGCGGCTGTATCTTTTTTTGGGCAAATCTGTGACCGGCCGGACATATTGGTATTATGGGCTCTTTGAACAGCTCTTGCCGCACCACCGTATCGTCGGTGAAAAAATCTTCGGTTATTGCCACATCCAGCTCGTTTTTCAGTATTTTTTCTTTTATGGACGGCGAGCCGGCAATGGTGAACTGCATAGAAGTGCCCGGGTGGGTCTTTTCAAACTCCCGCACTGCCGGCATAAGAAAGCTGTTGGCCACAGCTGTGCTGGCTCCAAGGCGTATTTTTGAGCTTTGTATATGATTTTTAAGGTCGCTGTTCATATCGTCCATCAGTGACAATATCTGGGAGGCCCAGCGGTACAGTCTTTCTCCCCGCGCAGTCATAAACATTTTTCTGTTTACCCTGTCAAACAGCCTTGCATCATATTCCTTCTCTATTTCTGACAAAGCCAGGCTGGCGGCAGGCTGGGATATAAACAAGCGGCGGGCTGCGGCCGTCACCGACTGCTCCTCTGCCACCCGGATGAAAATTTGCAGATGTCTGATGGTCATTATATAAATAAATCCTTATTGTTATAATTTAATAATACTATTTTACATATAATAACATATATGTTATTATTTATCCATACACTTTTGGTATTTTGCATTTTTCGGAGGATTGTATGAAAAAGTACATTGATATATTTTTCCGCTTTTTCCGCGTGGGGGCTTTTACTTTCGGCGGCGGCCTGGCCATGCTGCCGATTTTGGAAAATGAGCTTTCAGAGGGGGAGCATCCTTATCTTTCAAAACAGGAAATAGCGGATAACTATGCATTGGCACAGTGTGCCCCTGGAATCATAGCCGTCAATACGAGCATATTGTCGGGGTATCAGATATCCGGCACGCTTGGCGGTATTGTCGCAGCTTTTGGTGTTTGTGTGCCGTCTGTCATTGTGATACTTATAATAGCCAGTGTGCTGTCCAACTTTATGAGCAATGAAATTGTGGCCATGGCCCTTGCCGGGGTGCGCAGCGGCGTTTGTGCGCTGGTGCTTAAAACAGTAACAAACCTGCTGACGAAAAGCATCGTGGACAAACTTACGCTGGCGCTGTTCCTGTTCTGTTTGGCATTTCTGACTTTTTTACCTATCAGCCCGGCGGTGCCGGTTGTAGCAGGCGGAATACTGGGTGTTATGGCAAAGAAAGCAGGTGAACACAAATGATTTATTTACAACTTTTTTATGAATTTGCCAAAATTGGCCTGTTCAACTTTGGCGGGGGTATGGCTTCTCTGCCTTTTTTGCACGACCTTTCGGAAAAGACCGGATGGTTTACTCTGCGGCAGCTGACTGACTTTATAGCTATAAGCGAAAGCACTCCGGGGCCTATGGCTGTAAATGTGGCCACTTATGCCGGCTATACCACAGCAGGAGTACTTGGCGGGTGCGTTGCCACATTGGGAGTAATGTTTCCAGCGCTGATACTGGTTACCATAATGGCGAAGTTTTTGCATATTTTTAGAGGAAACAAATATGTGGACTGGGCTTTCTACGGACTGCGCCCCTGTGTGCTTGCACTTATCGCATCTGCTTTGCTCAGCCTGTTCCAGGTCACTCTTATCAATGCATCCCCGGTTGAGGGCAATATATTAAGCTGTTTCAATTTCAGGGCAATAGTGATATTTGGCGTCATATACATACTTCTTGGCACCAAAAAACTGAAAAAAATGCACACAGTGTTTTTCCTGGCGCTGTCAGCCGTCATGGGAATAATATTGTACTGATTGCGCAACAGACAAAATAATAATAGGGTTGTAAAATAAAAAGAGGCTGTTTTCACAGCCTCTTTTTCAGTTATTATTTTTTGTCTTTGCGTGCTTCTTCCAGAGCTTTTTTGTTCAGGTATTTGTCTACCTTTTCAACCATTTCCGGCGGAACAGTTCTGTCTATCGGCATAACTGCGGAGTTGATTACTTCGTCGGAGTAGTCCAGGATAAACTTGGTTGTTCTTTCCAGGCTTTCAGGTGACAGATAGTCGATTACATCGTTGCGGCAGTGGATAAACGCACCGCCTATCTGATGACCAAATCTGATAAAGTTGATTGCCGGAACACCTTTGTCTGCAAAGGGGATGGAGTCGGAGGAGTAGATATCCTGTTTTACATCAACTGCATAGCCTTTGCGTTTCATAAATGCGTCGGCATGGCTGGTTGCTGCTGCGGTGGCAACAACTCTGGCGATATCATAGCCGATAACGCTGCCGGCAACATCTACATTTATCATGTACACATCTTTTTTCAGCTCTTCTTCATGGTCTCTTACAAAAGCCTTGGAACCTTCCAGACCGATCTCTTCACTGCCGAACCAGCAGAAACGGACAGTTCTCTTGGGAGGATTGTTTACAAAATGACGCATGATTTCCATGTTTATAACGCTGCCGGCGCCGTTGTCATAAACACCTGTGGAAAATTCTACTGAGTCAAAGTGAGCGCCGAAAGTGATAACCTCATCGGGTTTTTCTGTGCCTTTTACTGTGGCGATAACATTGCGGCTGGTCAGCTTTTTGGGTGTGTTCACCACTGTCAGCTTGGCCATGGTTGCGCCGTTTTTGACGATATCAAAAGCATCTGTCATGCGTATGTTGGCGGCGGGCATGTTGCCGAACTCCCTCATTGTGCTTCTGAGAGTGCGTGTAAACAGGTCTGAATTTTCTTCAGTCTCCAGCATGTTGCCGCTCATGGTGATGAATGCGGCAGCTTTTGACTTCACTATTTTTCTGTACAGGTCAAGGCTGAGGAAACCGTTTACCAGTATTATTTTGCCTTCTGCATTTGCCATGTCGGCATCAGTCATGTTTTCGGCATAGTAAAAAGGTGCTGTCAGGCCCTCTGCCGGTGTGTTTTCGGACAGTTTGTATGCTGTTACGGTGTAAGTTTTGCTGTAAGGCCGCAAAATTTCCAGCTGGGCAGCTGTGATGTCTGCATCCTCTATTTCAAATTCTTCGCACACAGGTTCCAGGCCTATGGAGCGAACTTCTTCCATAAGAATTTCTGCGGCCTGCTTTTCCTGCTCGGTGCCGGCCATTCTTACAAAGCCGATTTTTTTCAAAAGATCAAATTCTCTTTTTCCGCTTATTTCCATTTGCGTGTTCCTTTCAAATTTTTTATATAATGCAGTATAAAATATTATATCACAAGTGGTCAAATATTTTTAATTAACTTATTGCATAAAAATTACTGTAACAATTAGTGTAAAAACATAAAATATTTTGAAATTTTAAATTATTTGACAAAATTGATAAATTTAATTAAATTTTTCTTGTTTCATATCCACAAATAATTTTTGGCAAAATGACAAATGTGGTGAAAAATCTTGGGAAAAATAGTAAAAATTACAGAAAATGCACATAACTATGCATTGCATCTTGAAACAAAATATATAGGTATGATATAATTAATATCTACGAAGCTAAATTAAAAGACAGGTGGTCGGCGGTGAACCCTGAGTAAAACAAAAAAGATCCGCCGATGCCTATTTTAGGAGTGAAAGAATGAACATCAGTAGTTTTAAAGATACATTCAAAAGAATGTATCGCAATTCAAAGTATCGCATATGGCTGTGGGTGCTGGGATTGCCGACAATGCTCATTACTTTTTTTGTTTACAAAGGCAAAAAAGGGAAAGACGGTTATGCTGAGATAAGAAATCAGGTACGCCGGGAAATGGAAGGCACGTCTCTGTTAAGCGAACTTACCCGGACAGCATTGGAGCAGATCAAAAGGAAAAACGAATATTTCCGGAAATCAGCTTCCGAGCGGGATATGAAAAAACAGGCAGAACAGATTGCCAAAAAGAATTTTGACTGGATATTGGAAGACAAAGTAAAACAGATTGCCCAAAGCAAATCGATAGAAGAAGTTACCATGGCTTCGGTGTATTCTTCTCTTATCAGCAACGGGGCACTCCTGGCGCTTTCAATCATCACATCATTTCCGATGTACATCATAATGATTCTGTTTACCAACCCCATCTCCAAGTATGTGGTTGACCGTTTGGTTATGATGGTATTTGTATTGTTTGGCGTTACATTCCTTGTATTTACCATACTTTACATATCACCTATGGATCCGGCTGTAAATATTCTGGGTGTGACCGCCACACCTGAACAGGTAGAACGGTTTAACAAAATGCACGGACTTGACCAGCCTTACCTGGTACAGCTGTTCAGCAAGTTCCAGAACCTGCTGACATTCAACCTGGGCAAATCTTTCCAGGGTAACGAAAACATAGCTGTGGCCCTGGCCAACAAATTCCCCATCACATTGCAGGTTACATTCTGGTCAATGCTGGTATCTCTGGTAATAGCAATTCCCTCAGGTATCATTTCAGCTATCAAACCTTATACATCATTCGACTATATAGCCATGTTCATAGCCTTGCTGGGTCTGTCCATACCCAACTTCTGGCTGGGCCTTATGATGATATTGGAATTCTCCATCAAAAACAAATGGCTGCCCGCCACTTTCCAGGTGGGAAATCCGGTTACGCTTATTATGCCGGCCATAGTTCTTGGTACAGGTATGTCGGCGTCTGTTGCCCGTATGACCCGTTCGTCCATGATGGAGGTAAAAAATTCAGACTACATCCTCACTGCCCGTGCAAAAGGTTTGCCGGAAAGGAAGGTTGTTCTCAAACACATCCTGGGCAACGCCATGATACCGATCATCACAACAATCGGTATGCAGTTTGGCGGTATGCTGGGCGGTTCATCAGTTACAGAAAAAGTTTTCAACATAAACGGTATCGGCTTATACATTGTTGAAAAACAGTTTGTACCGGACATTCCGGCAGTATTGGCCGGCGTTATATATGTTTCATTCATTATTTCAATCGTAAACCTGATTGTTGACATAATGTACGCTGTTATCGACCCGAGAATTAAGTCCAAGATGAAAAACTATTAAGAGAGAGAGGATTTGTAGTGGCTACAAAACAGATGACAAAAAACGAAGCTGCTTATATCAAAAAGGTAAACAGCAAAAAGCTGTCCGGCTCTTTTGAGTTTATGACATCCAGACTGGGCTGGCAGGTGTCAGGCGTTTTAGCGCTGTACCTTGCTGTTACCGCTTTTATGGCAGAAAATGTTTCCACGGCAAAGCTGATTATTGCGGCCGTGTTTGCAGTACAGTTTTTGCTGCAATTTTTCATCACAAGCAAGATATCCAAAGAGCTTACAGGCCCTGCCGGAGCTATTTCCGACGGCACAAGAAAGCTGGGCTTTTTGCTGGTTCCCTTCATCCTTTGCGGCAACTTCTTCCTGTTTATAGCAGGTATGATGCTGGTTAAAAAGGAAAAGAACATCGAGTATCAGCTGTCTGTTTACTCTTTGCTTATTTCATTGTACATAATCCTGATAAGCGCACTGAACCTGTTCAAACCCAAACAGGCATCCACATTTGTGCTGGGTATGGCGCTGTACGGACTGTACTCAATATTTAACCTTGTTGTTATATTCGCTGTTGGCAAATACGCAATGGGCAAAAAACCCGACAAAAAATTTATGCCCTTTGCCGCAATATGCCTGCTGGGCCTTGCGCTGGGTAATGTGTTCTCATTCCTGCTGGGGCTTATTACCATAGCTAAATACCGTCATAAAAATGACGAAATCAGCGTGGAGTGGATAGATGTTATCCGCCGCCTGTTCAAAAACTATACAGCAGTTATAGGTATGATAGTTGTTATATTCCTGCTGTCAGTTTCCATAGGCTCCAACCTGACCTTTGACTATCGCATTGCCACATCCAACAACTTTTCACAGATGCTGGCCCAGCCAAGCCTGGCCTATCCCTTTGGCTGTGACGACTACGGCAGATGCGTATTTACCAGAATTATATTCGGTGCCAGAATATCACTTATCATCGGTGTTATTTCCACTGCTGTTCCGATTATTGTCGGCGGTCTGCTGGGCGCAATCGCCGGTTACTACGGCGGCAGAACAGAAAACATCATCATGCGTATACTGGATGTTCTCAGCGCTGTTCCCAGCATCCTGCTGGCCATCGCCATCATCGCTGCTTTCGGCGCAAGCACAATTACACTGATCATGGCTCTGTCCGTTGGTGGTATACCCGGATACGCCAGAACTGTGCGTGCTCAGGTTTTGGGCCTTTCCAACCAGGAATTTGTTGAAGCAGCCAAAGCCTGTGGTGCCAAAGACGGTACAATTATATTCAGACACATTATCCCCAACTCACTGGCTCCTGTAATCGTAAGGGCTACAATGGGTATAGGCAGTGCTGTTTTGTCAACATCTTCACTGTCTTACCTGGGTATCGGTGTTGAAGCCCACATTCCTGAATGGGGCAATATCCTGAAAGCCGGTTCCACATATCTGGAATCCAACCCTTACATTGCCATATTCCCGGGTCTTGCAATTATCATAATCGTTCTGGCCTTCAACTTCTTCGGTGACGGTCTGCGCGACGCCCTTGACCCGAAACTGAAATAATACAGGAGGTATAAATAGATAAAATGGATAATAAAGTAGTTTTAGATGTTAAAAACCTTCATGTACATTATGTTACCGACGATGCCACAGCCAAAGCCGTAAACGGTATTGATTTCACCGTAAGAGAAGGCGAGGCTTTGGGTCTGGTAGGCGAGACAGGCGCCGGCAAAACAACAACTGCGTTGTCAATAATGCAGCTTATCCCCGACCCGCCGGGAATGATTGTGGACGGCGAAATATATTTTGAAGGAAAAAATGTAATTTATAATACCGATAAGGAAAACCAGGCAATGCGCGGAAACGGTGTAGCTATGATTTTCCAGGATCCTATGACAGCCCTCAACCCTATCATGACAGTGGGCGAGCAGCTGAGCGAAATTGTTATAACTCATGACAAAGTTTCCAAAGCAGAAGCCAAGAAAAGAGTTATAGATCTGCTGGAAGTTGTTGGTGTAAAAAGCGACAGGTATGACGACTATCCGCATCAGTTCTCCGGCGGTCAGAAACAGCGTGTTGTTATAGCCATGAGCCTTTTGTGCAACCCCAAACTGCTTATCGCTGACGAGCCTACCACTGCGCTGGATGTTACAATTCAGGCACAGGTGCTGGATATAATCAACCAGCTGCGCGAAAAGTACAAAATGGCTATGATACTTATCACCCATGACCTGGGTGTTGTTGCTGAAACCTGTGACAATGTTGCCATTATGTACGCAGGACAGATTGTTGAAAGCGGCACTGTAAAGGATGTTTATCTCAATCCGAAACACCCTTATACAAGAGGTCTGTTTGACTCAATACCGAAACTGGACAGCGACGCCACAGAGCTTATCCCGATAGAAGGCGCAATTTCCAACGCTGCCGACCTGCCTACCGGATGCTATTTCCATCCACGCTGCCGTTACTGCAAAGATATATGCAAAAATCAGCAGCCTCCGGTGCGCGGAACAGATCATAAATTTATGTGTCATTTTGATTTATTTTCACAGCAGGAGGGTGAATAATGGAAAACAACCATAACAAAGTCTTGCTGGAAACCAGAAGACTGAAAAAATATTTCCCGGTTCCGGCCGGTTATCTTCACGCTGTGGACGATGTAAACCTGACAATCAACCGCGGCGAAACACTGGGTATAGTAGGTGAATCCGGCTGTGGTAAAAGTACACTGGGCCGTGTTATACTGCGCCTTCATCAGGCCACCAGCGGCGATGTAATATATGACGGAATGGATATAAACAATTTTTCTGATGATGAAATGAGAAAAATGCGTCAGAAAATGCAGATTATCTTCCAGGACCCTTACGCATCGCTGAACCCCCGTATGAGCATAGGCCAGATTATCGAAGAGCCTTTGAAACTGCACAAAATGTACAAAACAGAGGCTGAAAGAAAAGCCAGGGTTGAACAACTGATGGAGCTGGTTGGTCTTCCTATGAGAAGTTATAACCAGTATCCTCACGAATTTGACGGCGGACGCCGCCAGCGTGTGGTTATCGCCCGCGCTTTGGCCATCAATCCGGAATTTATAGTCTGTGACGAGCCGGTTTCTGCGCTGGATGTTTCCGTTCAGGCACAGATTATCAACCTGCTGATGGATCTGCAGAGAAAAATGGGTCTGACATATATGTTCATATCCCACGACTTGTCTGTTGTAAAACATATATCCACAAACATAGGTGTTATGTACCTGGGTCAGCTGATAGAGAAAGCTCCCAAAAAAGACATATTTGAAAAACCCCTGCACCCCTATACAATTGCGTTGCTTTCAGCCATTCCATCCACAAATGTGCTGAAAAAGAGCAAGAAAGTAATTCTCAAAGGCGAAATCACATCACCTATCAACCCGAAAATAGGCTGTCGTTTTGCCACCCGTTGTCCTTTTGCCACTGAGCAGTGTACAAAAGAGACACCTCAGCTGAAAGAGGTTGCACCTGACCATCTGGTGGCATGCCACAGATGGCAGGAAGTGGCTGACGGAACGCTGAAATACGAATAAATCGGTGAATAGCCGCTTTGCGGCTGTGCATAAATAAAAAAAGGAGAATACTCAAATGAAAAAGTTTATCGCGCTGGCCCTCAGCGTTGTTATGGCTTTTTCTCTGGCAGCTTGCGGTACTACCACAGAAAAAGAGCCTATAACAATTTTGGGCCAATCATCAAGTGAAGACAACTTGAACATCATCCGCGACCAGCTTGAAAATGCAGGCTTTACAGTTACAATCAACATGCAGCCTGACTATTCCAGCTTCCAGCGGGCAAAAGAGGCAGGTAACTTTGATCTGGCTGTAACAGGCTGGACAACAGTTACAGGTAACGTGGACTACGCTGTTCGCGGTATCTATCATTCCACAGGTGACTACAATGATTCACCTATCATCGACGAAAAAGTTGATGAACTGATTGACAAAGGTGCAACAGAAATCGGTGAACAGGCAGCTGCTACATACACAGAGCTGGAAAACTATCTGGTAACAGAAAAAGCTTACATTGTTCCGATTTACTCAACAGTAAAAATGCTGGCTTACAACAACCAGCTGCTGAAAGCTGAATCAATCAACCAGCCCAAATCTCGTCCGGGCCGTTGGGAAGCTTATGAATACATTGATGCCGCAAACAACGATACAAGACCGTTGGTTCTGACACAGACATCTGCTTCTCCCACATCTCTGGACCCGATCCAGGCAAATGACGGTACAATGAACACATTGTCCGGTAACATGTATGTAAAAATCGTCAACCTGACAGATGACGATGAAATCACAACAGATTCATCACTGTCTTACGCATATGCAATTGCTGAAGGCAACAGCGAATACTACTTCCTGCTGAGAGACGATGTATACTTCTCCAAAGCAGAAGGCGGCCATGCTGTTAACACAGGCGTAAGAGTTGGCGGTGAAGATGTAGTGTTCTCTCTGGAAAGAGCAGCTGACAAAAACAGCGTTGCTTCTCACAAGACATATACACTGCACAACCACATGCAGACAATTGAAATGGTAACAGACCTGTCCGAACTGAGCAGCAAAGTAGATGCTTCTACAGGTGCTTCCGTTCTGGAAACTCTGACAGCCGGTATCGACGGCCAGATCAGCTCTCTGACAACAGACAAAACAGCTGTTAACAACGCTGCCGGCACATACCAGGTTATCAAAATCACAACAACCGAACCCTTCCCGCAGGTTCTGAACTACCTGGCTCACCAGTCAGCCGGTATCCTGTGCGAAGAACAGGTTATGTCTCTGAACTCCAAATTTACTGTTGAAGATTACGATGCAACAAAAGATGTTTGCTACGGTGACTTCGGTGCTATCAAAGCCGGTGACAACCACCTGTGGTGCTCCGGCCCTTACCAGTTCGTTTCTGTTGATGACTACGGCATCACATTTGAAAAGAACCCCGGTTACATGGCTGATTCTGAATTTGCACCCAAAATTGCAAATGTTTACATGAAGTTCATCAAAGACGCTTCTTCTGCTACTTCTTCTTTCCGTGCAGGCGAAGTTGATCTGTTGGCCACAGTTGCTGCAACAGATGTAAGCCTCATCGAACAGGACAGTAACTTCACTGTTATGAAGAGAGACTCCAACGGCGTTACTTACTGCAACTTCAACCTGAGAGAAGGCAGCAAATTCCTGAATGAAGATCTGCGCAAAGCTGTTCTTTACGCAATCAACCAGGAAGACTTCGTGCTCTTCAACAACGGTTATGTAATGCCTGTTTACTCCACAGTTGGCACACTGATCGACACAGGTAATGTGCTGACACAGGATCTGGAAGCCAGTGCACAGTATCTGGCAGCTTACCAGGAAAGCGTAAACGGTTAATTTAAAATTAAATATATTAACCATAAAAAACAGAGCCTTTACGGGCTCTGTTTTTATTTTTTAATACTGAAATACTGATTTCAGCTGGCACTGACAATAAAATTAATATACTAATAATTATATAGCTGATATATTATACATATAGTTATATATTGAAATTAAAGAGTTTTATGCATATTGCAAATTTGCCTGTATATTTAAATCAACTGTATATGCGGGTGCATAGTCCGCATTTATTGTATGTTTTTTACAAATTGTAAGTTTACAGACCTATATCCGTTTAAAAATCTATTGCATCAGCTTGCCGTAATGTACTTTGTAAATACGGCAATAATATGAAAAAAGCTGCATCAATACTTGCAGCACAAAAAAGCAGGTATTCACTTTATTGCGAATACCTGCTTTTGTATTTTTATCAGTTCTTTGCGCCTATTTCCAGCTCCCGGGCGTGCTCTTTCATGGCGTCAATGCAGATTGCGGCCACATCTTTCACTTCCATGCCCAGCATTTCACAGCCTTTTTTGATAACTTCCCTGTCACATTTGGCTGCAAATTTTTTGTCCTTAAATTTTTTCATAAAGCTGGATATTTCCATATCCTCGATGCCGTTGGGTCTCATTCTGGCGGCGGCCTGGATTATACCTGTCAGTTCATCAACAGTGTACAGGCTTTTTTCCAGGTTGGTTACCGGCTCCACATCGCTGCACAGTCCCCAGCCGTGAGCCATAATAGCCCTGACTTCCTCGTCGGTCAGTCCGGCTTCTTTCAGCGGCTGTTCGGTGTGCTGCAAATGCTCCTCGGGATATTTTTCATAGTCATAGTCGTGCAGAAAACCTATGGCCTGCCAGTGCTGTACATCTTCGCCGAAGTGTTTTGCCAGGCCGCCCATTGCGTACATAACATTTTTGGCGTGCAGTATAAGGTGCGGTTCGCTGACCATGGTGGCGTTCAGTTCCATTGCTCTTTCCAGTGTAAGCATTTTATTACTCTCCTTTTATGTAAAGTCATAATTAACAATATTATATTATCCTTTTGCAATCAACACAAGCAGTTTTGCAGAAATCAGAAAAACAATTTAAAATGATTTTTTTTGTACCGGATAAGCCCGTCTTTTTCCATCCTTGACAGTTCGCGGGACAAGGCGGAACGCTCAACAGCAAGAAAGTCTGCCAGCAGGCGCCTGTCCAAGTCAATGTCAAACTCATCTGCACCTGACATCTGCTTTTGCCACAGAAGATATGCAGTTATTTTTTCTCGCAGGCTTTTCATCATCAATATATCCATGCGCCTGTTCTGGGCAAAATATTTCAGGGATATATTCTGTATCATGTTTTTCAGTACCACAACCCCTTGCGGAAGGGTGCAGGACAGCAGCCGGTTGTAATCCAAAAACAGTACCCTGCATTGTCCGACGGCAAATACGCTTACCGGACTGGCAAAGCCGGCCGCACCGGACAGCACATCTGCAAAAATCCGGTTTTCGCCCATGCGGGAAACTATTATCTCTTCGCCGTCGGCGGTATACTTTTTGCCCACAGCTGTACCGGACAGCACAATGCCTATGTCATGGAGTATATCTCCCTGTCGCACGGCAGCTTCACCGTCTTTCAGCTGTTTTTCCCAGCCGCCACACCGTTTTATTATCCGGTCGATCTGCCGGGTATCCAGCCCACTGAACAGAATATTTTTTGTCAAATCGGCCATAAATTTCTCCAAAATGTCATTCGCCGAGATATTTCATCAGCCGGTCAAAACTTTCTTTGCCGTCATTGTAGCCGGCGTGGTACAGCCGCCACAGCTTTTCGGTGTTTTTTTCCAGCCTGTCTATATTCACCGGCTCTTTTGGCTGAATTACAAAAGCCTGTCCGTCTTTTTCTTTCTGATAAACATATTTTGTCTGGTTGTTGTACATCAGGTGCCTGTATCTGTTGGCCCGTACAAATTTTGGATATTTGCGGTATCTCAGTTTTACCAGCCCCATGGTGGAGACCGGCTGCTTTTCAAAACCGCGATGCTGGGTAAGTATCACCACATTTTTGCGGTTGCCGTCCTGTATGCTTTTGTACAACGGTATGCTGTCGCAGATGCCGCCGTCCAGGTATTTTTTGCCGTTTATGTTTACAATGGTGGACAAAAGCGGCAGGCTGGCTGACCGGCGCACGGTGTCCATCTGTTTTTTCAGGTCTGTAACGCGGTGGTACTCTGCTTTACCGGTTACCACATTGGACAAAACTGCATAAAATTTGGTTTTGCTGGCGGCAAAGGTGTCCCAGTCCACCACATCCAGTTTGTTTGGAATTTCGCCGTAAACAAAATCTATGTTGAACCAGTCACCGTTTTTAAACAGGTACCTGGCGCCGGAGTATCTTTCGTCATCCAGGTATTCGGTAAAGGTGCGTATGCTGCGCCCATGCTGTCGGCTGACAAAGTTTGCGCCGTTCAGGGCTCCGGCGGAAACGCCGTATACAGACGAAAATTCCAGCCCTTGTTCCAGAAAATAATCCAGTATGCCGGCGGTGTATACACCTCTCATGCCGCCGCCTTCCAAAATCAAAGCACAGTCAAACATTTTTTCACCTCTTCATAAGCGATAATACAAAAATTATAAACCTTTTTAAAAATATTTACAATAACGGCATTGTGAATGTTTTGTATAATTTACCATCTTGGACGCAGTGCGTTTACAGCCGAGGCTAAGGTATGCTAAAATTATATGGCGCAACTGAAAGTTTGCAATTTGCAACCGAAAAATGGTGGTGATAAATCGCCGGTTTTGATAGCATAAGGTAAAACATTCACGGAGGAAAAGCATGAAAACAGGTGAAAAAATAGCAAAACTGCGAAAGGATAAAAACATCAGCCAGGAAGCCCTGGCGGATATGCTGGGGCTGTCCAGACAGTCGGTGTCAAAATGGGAAAACGGCAGTGCGCTGCCCACCATGGAAAATCTGTCACGGCTGGCAAAGATATTTGATGTGCCTGTATCCTATCTTCTGGACGACGGGCAGCAGGAAAACCGGCCGGTGAAAACAGAAGCACCCTTGCCTGTACCGGAGCGCAAAAACAGAAAATTTCCTTTCCGGCCGCTGGCCGCCTATGTCATACTGGCAGTGTGCTGTATGGCTTTCTGGGTAATGGACAGAAGACAAAGCTATGACATGCAAAACCGGCTGGACAGGATAAGCCGCCTGGAAAGCGAAATTTCCTCTCTGCGCGGGCAGATTTCCGGACTTGGACAGTACCCATCCGCAGTGCCCAATCAGGACTTTGCGGATATGTCTTATAAACTTCTTGACTATGACACGCTGACCAACACAGCCACACTTCAATTTACTGCGGTGCCGTCCAGTTATACAGGAAACACGGTTTTCAGGGTTTCTGTGGGCAGCGGCGGCGAAAATGTCTTTGCTGACGGACAGTATTCCGACGGCGTTTTTACAGCCGTGGTGGATGTGGTATGCTCTGATTACATGCCGGTGTATTTTTATCTGGTGGAAGGACAGGAGACCAAAACTTACAGCTTTGGCAGCCTGGAAGTCCCTTCACTGGCCTATGTTATGAAAATAAAAGATTTTACCTTCGCCGGATATGTTAGCCAAAGCCAGAAAGGAAAGCTGTATGTTTCCGGGCAGGTACGGGCCACACTGTCAATCCCTATGTATACAGGCGATCAGGATACACTGCTTAAAAAAGTAAAACAGGCAACACTGACTTTGACTTACGGTGACAAGGTTATATATAAAGATAATTTTGAAGCCATACTGGACGACGGTATGGAGGCCGACACCTCTTTTACCGAAGAAGATACAAAAGCCGCTTATGCCAGCGGCCAGCTGGGCAATGCTGATATAACTTATTTCCACTATCTGCCCGAGGATATAAAAGCGGATGTGCCGTCCGGGGCAAACCTGACACTGACACTGGACATGACCGACACGGCAGGACAGAAATATCAGGTACAGGACAGTCTGTCCGTGGAATAAAAACAGATAGAAAATATTGTATAAAAACCGATAAGCTGTAAAAAATATATGTAAATCTATAAAACAGACGCTTTTGGAGGATTATATATGAAAAACAGGCTTTTCGGTCAGCTGGGCTCCATGCTGAAAAACAACGGTGTCACACTGGTGCTGGTGGGCGCCCTGGCTTTGGCCGGTGTATTTACCTATCAGACGGTCAACAACATAAACAAACAGCTGGATGAACAGCATTTGCAGAACATACGGCAGTCTTCACAGCCCCAGTCACAGCGGGAGGTGGAGGATGTGCAGACAGAACAGGAAAATGTTCCGCTGCCCTCTGCATCCCAGACACAGCGGCCGGCCAGCTCTACATCCGGCAAGTCTTCTTTCCGGTCACAGCGGTCAGATGCCCGGCAGACTGCGGCGCCGCGGTTTACCCTCCCGGTAAGCGGCAAGATATTCAATGCCTTTTCCGGCGATGAGCTGGTGTACAACCGCACCATGGACGACTGGCGCACACACAACGGCATTGACATTTCCGCCGTTCGGGACGAAGCCGTAAAAGCCGGTGCCGCAGGTACTGTAACCAAAGTTTACACCGACGGCCTGCTGGGCACAGTGGTGGAAATAAACCATGGTGACTTTACAGCCAGATACTGCGGCCTGGCCCGGCAGCCTCATGTAAAAGAGGGCGACAGCGTAAGCCGGGGACAGGCTATCGGCACCGTGGGCCAGGTGGATATGGAAGTTATGGAAGAAAGCCATATACATCTGGAAATAATAATGGACGGCGCAGCGGTAAATCCCGACACTGTATTGAAATAATCAAAAGGCTCCCGGATATGTTCCGGGGGCCTTTATAAATATTTACAAAGCAAAGCAAAAAAATTTACATATTTAAATTGTGCACATCTTTGTTTTAGTTGAAAACACCTGTATATTATGATAATATTATAATGTTATAGTGCGTTTAAAATTACTTAATGCAGAGGAAATGAAATATGTCAAAATTTGAATTTATAAAAAACGATATAGAAGGCCTGGTTGTTATAAAACCCACTGTTTTTGGTGACGACCGCGGATTTTTTATGGAAACTTATCAGAAGGATGAATTTGTCCGGGCAGGTATAGACAAAGAGTTTGTTCAGGACAACCATTCAAAAAGCAGTAAGGGCGTTTTGCGCGGTCTGCATTTTCAGACTGAAAACACCCAGGGCAAGCTGGTAAGGGTTATCAGCGGCGAGGTGTACGATGTGGCGGTGGACTGCCGTCCGGCGTCAAAGACTTTCGGCCAGTGGTTCGGCGTGGTGCTGAGCAGTGAAAACAAAATGCAGTTTTATATCCCCGAAGGTTTTGCCCACGGTTTTCTGGTGCTCAGCGATGAGGCGGAATTTGTCTACAAATGCACCGATGTGTACAACCCCGGCGCAGAGGGCGGTATCCCCTATGACGATCCGACTGTAAATGTACAGTGGCCGCAGGTGGACTGTGAGCTGAAACTCAGCGAAAAGGACAAGCATCACACTCCTTTCTCACAGCAGAAATTTGAATGGTTTGAAAGGTACTGATATATGAAAAACAGATTTGCCACATTCTGGCGTTACCGCTTTTTGCTGTCCAACCTTATCGGCAGGGACATAAAGGTAAAATACCGCCGCAGTAAGCTGGGTATATTGTGGAGCGTGCTCAACCCACTGCTGATGATGCTGGTTATGACAGCGGTTTTTTCAAAATTTTTCCGCTTTGATATACCCAACTATCCGGTGTACCTGCTGTCCGGACAGCTGTTGTTTACATTTTTCAACGAATCCAGCAACGCGGCAATGGCCAGCGTGCTGTTTTCGGCGCCGCTGATTAAAAAAGTTTATGTACCCAAATATATTTTCCCGCTGGAAAAAAGCTGCTTTTCCTTTTTAAATCTGTTTTTTTCCATGATAGCGCTGATGTTTGTTATGCTGATAACCCGCACACCCTTTCATCTCAGTCTGTTTGCCGGCGTCATACCCATGTTCTTGCTGTTTGTGTTCTGCACCGGCGTGGGATTGTTTTTGTCAGCCGCAGCAATATTTTTCAGGGATGTAATGCATTTCTGGACTGTTATAGTGACCGCCCTGACCTATGCCACACCGATATTTTACCCGGAAAGCATATGGGAAGGCACATTTATGGTATATCTGGGTAAACTTAATCCCATGTATTGGTATGTGACCTCTTTCCGCGGATGTGTTATAGACGGCGTGTTCCCGTCCGCATTTTCCATAGCAGTATGTGCATTTTTTGCACTGGTCGCCCTGGTGGTGGGTGCCGGCGTATTCCGGAAAACCCAGGACAACTTTATTTTGTATATTTAGGAGAAAATTATGGAGCCGATGGTAAGTGTAAAAAATGTCAGTATGCGTTTTAACCTGGCCAGCGAAAAGGTGGACAATTTAAAGGAATATCTTATAAAATTCACCAAAGGCAGCCTGAAATTTGAAGAATTTTGGGCCCTGAAAGATGTCAGTATAGAAATTATGCCCGGGGATGTGTACGGCCTGGTGGGACTTAACGGTTCGGGCAAATCCACATTGCTGAAAACCATTGCCGGTGTGCTGAAACCCACAAAAGGTTCTGTCACCGTCAACGGCAGCATCGCCCCGCTTATCGAGCTGGGCGCAGGCTTTGATATGGACCTGACCGCCAGGGAAAATATATATCTCAACGGCGCGGTGCTGGGCTTTTCCAAAAAGTTTATGGATGACCATTTTCAGGATATAGTGGACTTTTCCGAACTGCATGATTTTTTGGATGTGCCGCTGAAAAACTATTCCTCCGGCATGGTGGCCAGAATTGCCTTTGCCATTGCCACAGCCACAAAACCGGATATTTTGATCGCCGACGAGATATTGTCGGTGGGCGACTACCGTTTCCAGGAAAAATGCGAAAACCGCATGAAGGAACTTATGAGCGGTGGCACCACCGTAATACTGGTCAGCCACTCTATCGAACAGGTGCGCAGAATGTGCAACAAGGTAACCTGGCTGGAAAAGGGCAATGTTATAATGACCGGCCCCACCGAAGAGGTATGCCGGGCTTACAGCACAAAATACTGAAAAGGTTTTTTATATGAGCGACAATTTACAGGATACACCTTTAAAATTTTTAAAAAGAAATCTGAATATCAAACGCGCGGGCACCTTGATAAAACGAGGTGTTCTGTCTTTAAAAAGGGACGGTTTGGAAGCCACCTGGCGCAAGGTGGATTTCCGCATAAAGCTGATGACCAAAGGGGATGTGTGGCGTTTCCGCAGTGACATACCTCTGAAAAAAGAGCTGAAAGAGCAGAAAAATGCAATTTTCCCCTATATGCCCAAAATCAGCATAGTGGTGCCGCTGTACAATACCCCCGCCGACTTTTTAAAGCAGATGATTGACAGCGTGGTGAGTCAAAGCTATTCCAACTGGCAGCTGGTGCTGGCAGACGCCTCCGACAAGGACATGCCGCACATACAGCAGATAGTGGCAGGATATAAGGACAGCAGGATAACCTATAAAAAGCTGGAAGAAAACGGCGGTATCAGCCGCAACACCAACGCAGGTTTCCGGCTGGCGGAAGGCGATTATATAGCCCTGCTGGATCATGACGATGTGATACTGCCGGGTGCGCTGTACGAAAATGTAAAGGCCATAAACGAACATAAAGCCGACATGCTGTACAGTGACGAAATAACCCTGGACGGACAGCTGAAACATCTGATACAGTTCCATTTCAAGATAGATTACGCCCCGGATTTTCTGCGCGGTGTAAATTACATAACCCATTTTTTGGTATTCTCCCGCGCCCTGGGCGAAAAAGCCGGCCTGTACGAAGACCCGGCCTATGACGGGGCACAGGACTATGACCTGATACTGCGCCTGTCAGAAAAGGCACAGCATATATACCACATTCCCAAAGTGCTGTATTACTGGCGCGGCCACGCAGGCTCCACCGCCAGCGATATGTCCGCCAAAAGCTATGCTTTTGAGGCAGGGCGCAGGGCAGTTATGGCCCATCTGGACAAGGTCGGCCTTGAGTATGAGGATGTGAAGATACAAAAGTACAACGGCAGCTACCGCCCGGTGTACAAGGTGCAGGGCGAGCCCAAGGTAAGTATAATAATCCCCAACAAAGACCATATCGACGATCTGTCCCGCTGTGTGGAAAGCATTTTTGACCACGGCGGCTGGGACAATATACAGATAATAATTGTGGAAAACAATTCACAGGAAAAAGCAACCTTTGAATTTTACCGCCGGCTGGAAGAAAAATATCCCCAGGTGAAAACCGTTTACTACTGTGGCCCGTTCAACTTTTCCGCTGTGTGTAACTTTGGCGAAAAACAGGCAGACGGACAGCATATACTGCTTTTGAACAACGATGTACAGTTTATCTCCGACGGGTTTATCAGAGAGATGCTGTCCTTTTCCCAAAGGGCGGATGTGGGCGCAGTGGGCGCCAAGCTGTACTACCCGGACGACAGCATACAGCACGCCGGTGTTATCATCGGCATCAACGGCAGCGCCGGCCACAGCCACAAAGGCCTGGAAAGGGACGCCACCGGCGATATGTACCGTCTGGTGACAGCCCAGAATTACCTGGCGGTCACAGGCGCCTGTCTTATGGTAAAAAAAGAACTGTACGACCGTTTCCCGCTGGACGAGGAAAATTTTGCGGTCGCTTACAATGATGTGGACTTCTGCCTGAAACTGTACGAGGCCGGATACCTGAATGTATTCACCCCATACAGCGAGGCATATCACTACGAAAGCAAATCCCGCGGACTGGACGAAACGGACAAACCCAACCCCAGGTACGAAGGGGAAAAGCGGCGTTTTGCCGTCAAATGGGGAAAATATTTCAATTACGGTGACCCGTACTACAACCCCCATTTTACATTGCTATACGAAAATTACGGATATAAATAATAATGTTGAAGATAAAAAGATTTAAGGAACTGGTGGCGCTGTTTTTCACCTATCTGAAAGAAGAGGGAGCCGCCGGCACAATAAAAAGGGCGGCCGCTTTTTTCCGCCGCCGAATGAAAAGCAGAAAAGGCAGGTTTTTGCCGCCGGCCGCTGCGCTGGAAGAGCAGAAAAAATACATCCCTCCCTCTGAAAACAAGACCATTTCGGTAATCACCGCGCTGTACAACACCGACCCTGTTTTCCTCAAAGAGTTTATAGACAGCTTTTTAAGCCAGAGCTATCAGTACGGACAGCTGGTGCTGGCCGACGCCTCCGACGCTGACCACGCCTATGTGGGCGATTATGTGCGCAGTGTTGACAGCGAAAAAATAGTGTATGTAAAACTGGAAAACAACGGCGGTATCAGCGAAAACACCAACCGGGCGGTAAAATACGCCGGCGGCGATTATATCTGCCTGGCCGACCACGACGACATACTGTCACCTGACGCGTTGTATCAGATGGCAAAGCGCATACGGGACACCGGCGCGGACTTTGTGTACAGCGATGAAGCGCTGTTTGACATCGACTGGACAAACCCGACTGTGGCCCATTTCAAGCCGGATTTCAGCCTGTTTTACCTGACCAACTGCAACTATATATGCCATCTGGCCTGTATGAAAAAACGACTGTTTGAGTCTTTGGGCGGCCTGAAAAAAGAATATGACGGCGCCCAGGACCATGACCTGT
>CASFSP010000084.1 GCA_949297385.1 uncultured Oscillospiraceae bacterium | reverse complement strand
CACACTGCGGTCAACATTACAGTTTCTGGGGCATATATTACATTTTTCCATAAAATCACCTGTTTTTAATACTTGTTTAATGATAGCACTTTCAGACAAAGAAATTCAATACAGTGCAAAGAAACATAAAACCGACGGACTGCCGTCGGTTTTGTTTCAGATGAAAAATCTGAAATATGTCTATATATCCAGCTCCAGCACCACCGGGCAGTGGTCGCTGCCGTAAATGTCGTTGCGTATGCCGGCGCTTTTTATTTTATCGGCGATGGAATTTGACACCACAAAATAGTCAATACGCCACCCTGCGTTTTTCTCCCTGGCTTTAAAGCGGTAGCTCCACCAGGAGTACGCTCCTTCCAGGTCCGGGTACAGCCGGCGGAAGGTGTCGGTTCTTCCGCCTTCCAGCAAAAGTGAAAATTTCTCCCTTTCCTGGTCGGAAAATCCGGGGTTCTGCCTGTTGGTCTTTGGGTTTTTCAGGTCTATTTCCCTGTGGGCCACATTCAAATCGCCGCACAGTATCACCGGCTTTGTCTGCTCCAGCTTTGTTATATACCGCCTGAGCTTGTCCTCAAAGTCCATGCGGTAATCTATCCTGGCCAGCCCCTCTTTGCTGTTGGGCGAATAGGATGTTATCAGGTAAAAATTTTCATACTCCAGGGTTATCAGCCTGCCTTCGTCATCTTCATATCCGTCCATGCCGAAAACTGTGGACAGAGGCCGCCTTTTGGCAAAAACCGCGGTGCCGGAATAACCTTTTCTCACAGCACTGTTCCACACCTGGGTGTAGCCGGGCATTTCCAGCTCTATCTGGTGGGGCTGTAATTTTGTTTCCTGCAAACAGAAAAAGTCGGCGTCTTCCCGGGCAAAAAAATCCATAAAGCCTTTTTCCAGGCAGGCGCGCAGGCCGTTTACATTCCAAGATATAAATTTCATACAATGTTCCTTTGCAATTTTTTTACTATTATACTATATACCGCTGCGGCTTTTCAACAGGCTTGATTTGACAGTGATTTATATGATAATATATTATCAGTTTTAAACAAAGGAAGTATTTACTTATGAGCATACCAACAGAGAAAAAACAGGCGGTGGAAAAACTGCTGGAATATCTGCCGTTTTTTGAAAGCACCGACCGGGAGGACATCTGCCGCTGGGTCACAGAGGAAAAATCTCCCGACGGAACCATGCCGGTGACCTATCCCATGTATCGTGACGAACTGATCGATTTTATAAACCTGGTATATGAAAATGACCTTATGGACACATCATACATGCAGACGATGGAAAAAATGTCCGGCGGTGAGGTGGAACTGGAAGCCATTATTTACGGCATTGACAGATATGATTTTGACATGGTCATAGCTTTGCTGACCTTTATAATCCGCCAGGAAAGATTTTGCTATGGTCTGTGGGCGATGGCTGCCAGGGACAAATGGTTTACCACTATACTCAACAGACTTAAAGACCTTGACGAGGATTGACATAATCGACAAAAGACCACGGTTATCCGCGGTCTTATTTTTTTAAAATTGGTATTGAAAAAATTTTTGTACAGATATATATTATTATTATAATTAAAATAATCGAAAACAAAGGAGAGAACAGTTATGGACTACAGGCAAAAAGCAAGAGAATATTTTGAGTACACCCAACAGATAAGAAGGCAGGTCCATAGCTGGGCCGAGCTGGGCTTTGATTTGCCAAAAACCGTAGCCCTTGTGGAAAGCGAACTGGACAAAATGGGCATACCGCACCAGAGAGTGGGCAAATGCGGGGTCAGCGCTGTTATAGGACAGGGGGGGAAGTGCGTCTTGCTGAGGGCTGATATGGACGCCCTCCCCATGAAAGAGACCACAGGCCTGCCCTTTGCCAGCACAGGCAGCGGCACACACAGCTGCGGTCACGACTGCCACACTGCCATGCTGCTGACAGCTGCCAAAATACTGAAAGAGGACGAAAAGAACCTTAAAGGCCAGGTAAAATTCATGTTTCAGCCGGCGGAAGAGCTGCTGGCCGGAGCCGCAGATATGATAGAAGACGGCATATTGGAAAATCCGCGCCCTGATGTGGCTTTTGCCACCCATATATCTGTGGGCATGCCCGGCACTTCAGTGGGCAGGGTGTTTTACTCTTCCGGTGCGGCGCTGTATTCCGGCGATGCGATAAAGATAGAGATACAGGGCAAGGCCGCCCACGGCTCGTCCTCATACATGGGTGTGGATGCGATAAATATTGCCGCCCATATAATCATTGCGCTGAACGAAATTATATCCAGAGAGATACCCAGCGACGAACATTCTGTCGTGCTGGTGGGCAAAATGAGCGGCGGCGACACCGTGAACACCACTGCCGGCAGTGCCCTGCTGGAAGTTTCGGTGCGCGCACAGACACAGGAAAAGCGTGAATTTCTGAAAAGAAGGGTAAAGGAAATCAGTGAAGGGGTGGCCGCAACCTTCCGCGGCAGCGCAAAAGTGGACTTTGTCTACGGCATGGCCCCGCTGTTCTGCGACGAAAAGGTTGCCGCTGACGCCGCCAGATATGTAAGCGGTCTGGGCTTTGAGCCGGTGTTGCAGCCCTGCTCCAACGGAACGGAAGATTTTACGGCTGTGGCGGAAATCATACCTTCCGTTATGCTCAACCTCGGTGCCGGCAGCCTGGAGGAAGGCCATACATGTTCCATGCACAACCGGGGAATGAATGCCGACGAAGGTGTTTTGGAGGTTGGCCCGGCGGTTTACTGCCGGTGTGCCGCCAACTGGCTGGAAGAAAATAACTGAGCAAAAAAGTCCGCGTCAGCGGACTTTTGTTTATTTTGCATAACTGTATTGTAAAATTGTTGAAAACATTATATAATGATGTCAAAAGCGGATATGACTTCAGACAGGGAGGTTATGGCATGAAAAGTTATCTTGAAAAAAACCGAAACATTTTGCTGATTATAGCCCCTTTTATAATGTTTACTGCGTCGTTCCCGGCCATGTGGAGCGTTTTTCAGGCTGCCTCGGTAGAAACTTACGGCATAACGCTGGAAGAAAGCGCCATGCTGTTTCCCATGTGCACCGCTTTTTATGGTGTGTTTTATATATTGGGCGGCCGCTTGCAGGACAAATTTTCCCCGCAGATAATTTCCAGGATAGGCGCGCTGATTATGCCGGCAGGCATAGTGGCTATGTCCATGCTGGGTTCCGGTACAAAAATATGGCATCTGTATCTGGCTTTCTGCCTGCCCTTTGGCCTGGGGTGCGGCATAATGGTGCCATGCGTCATAACGCCGCTGCTGAAATGGTTTGCGGATAAAAACGGCTTTGCAATGGGTATATGCAGTGCCGGCTCGTCTGTCATGTTTATGATTATGGTATACCGGGCTAACTATATGTTGAAAACCTTCGGTTTTTCTAAAAGCCTTTTGTATATAGGCCTTATGTGTTTTGCACTGCGGCAGGTGTGCTGTACTTTTTTGGTCAGCCCGGATGAAAAGTACATAGCGGAAAAATCTGCACTGGCCGCGGTAAAATCCCATTCACCCAAAGTTTCCCGAGCTGATTTCACCACAAAAGAAATGCTGAAAACAAAACAATATTATATGCTGTTCCTGGCCGGCTTCTGCGCAGCTCCCGCATATATGCTGATAGCGCCCGGCATAGTCACCCTGGCCGTGTCCCGCGGTCTGGACGAAAACCTGGCGGTGTCCACTGTGGCACTGGCCTCAGGTGTGGCCGCGGTTGGCAAATTTATAGTTCCTACTGTATCTGACAGGCTGGGCAGAAAAAAATGCGCAATGATTTTCCTGTCTTTGTATCTGCTTTTGTCCGTGGCGCTGATGAAGGTTGCCGGCATGGCCGTTATGGTCTGCTACATAGCCCTGGTGTTTGCCCACGGCGGCTGGGGTACGCTGATAATTCCTTTTTCCAACGACCTGTTTGGCTTCAAGTACTCCGGCAGCAACAACGGATTTATCACATTGTACAGCACGCTGTCATCCTTTGCCATGCCGCTGATGGTCAGTTTTGCCACGCCGCTTTTTGCGGAAAACACCAATCACATCATCGGCATAATAGGCCTTGTGGCGGCACTGGCACTGATAGGATTTATAGATACCGATACAGCAAAGCTGAAAAAGTAACCTGTTTTGAAAGGGCCGAATAGGCCCTTTTGTTTTTGCCAAAATTAAATAGGGCAAAATTCATTTTCCTGTCACACAAAAAATATTGTAAAATGATATAATAATATAAAAGGGAGGTAAAGTATGAAATATAAGGACAAGCTTGTTTACCTGCTGACAATTATTTTATCAGCGGCGTATATTTTTTTTGGCAACAAAGCAGCCAATGCAAATAAAATAGATTACTCATTGGATTATGGTACCGGTACACCATACAAGGCAGAGGTAACAAATGTACTGGATGAAAACTATCAGAAAACCCTTTATCCGGATTTTGATGCCCCGGATCAGGTTATTCTGTTTGAAGCCCAGCTGATCAGCGGCTACCGCGAGGGCGAAACGGTAAAAGCAATACAGACCATAGACAGCATGTATGCAATAGACCAGAAAATAGTGCAGTCGGGTGATAAGATAGTTGTGTATGCCAATCAGAACGAAGACGCCCGGGATGTGCAGTTCATGTTTGCGGAATATCACCGAATAGACTTTATCATATTCCTGGCGGTGCGGTTTTGCGTTCTGTTGCTGGTTTTCGGACACAAAAACGGCGTCAACACCCTGGTATCTCTTGTGTTTACCGTCGGCAGTGTATTTTATGTTTTTATTCCGGCGGTGCTCAATGGCGGTAATATATACTCCTGGGCAATATCCACATGTATATACATCATATTTATGACATTGCTTATAATCAGCGGATATTCCAGAAAAAGTCTGGCGGCAATGATAGGGTGCAGTTCCGGCGTTATTGCGGCGGGCATAATCACTGTAATAACCGACCATTTTGTGCATCTCACAGGCCTTACTGATGAAGATTCAATGTACCTGCTGTTTTTGAACAGTGAAAACCCCATAGACCTGAAAGCCATTATATTTGCGGCTATAATATTGGGTGCTGTGGGCGCTATAATGGACGTTTCCATGTCACTTTCATCTTCTCTGGCGGAACTTAAAGAAAAGGTGGGCGATATGACAGCTATGCAGATAACCCGCAGCGGTATGGTTGTGGGCAGGGATATAATGGGCACCATGGCCAACACCCTGATACTGGCATATATAGGCTCGTCCCTGTCGGTAACTTTGCTGCTGACAGCCTATAACAGCAACCCGCTGTTGCTATTCAATTCCGAAATGATACTGGTGGAACTTTTACAGGCTATTGCCGGCAGTCTGGGGATACTTCTTACAATACCCCTTACCAGTATTGTATGCGGTTTCCTGTACCGGGGAGAAAACCCGAAAGCCGGTTCCGGTGCTGAACGGGTGGAAGAGGCACGGCAGTAGTCAGAAGCCGGTTACGATTGTCAGCCGGAAGCTTTCCGCTTTATCTGATATGATACTAAAAAAGGCGCAGCTTTTGCTGCGCCTTTTTTATTTATTAAATTTTTAAACCGGTATCTGTAAACCCCGATGTCACACTGCCTGTTTTATCATTCCAGGGTCAGGTATTCTTCATCGCTGACAGCTTCACACCATTGGTTGGAAGTTTCTTCTCCGGGTGCTTCTATGGCCAGATGTGAAAACCAGCTGTCCTTTGCTGCCCCATGCCAATGCTTGACTCCGGCAGGAATGTTTATCACATCACCTGGATTCAATTTCTGCGCAGGTTTGCCCCATTCCTGGTAATATCCGCATCCGGCAATGGCAATAAGTATCTGGCCGCCGCCGCTTTTTGTGTTGTGAATATGCCAGTTGTTGCGGCATGCCGGCTGGAAAGTCACATTAAAAACAACCACCTGCTGCCGGGATATGGGCGCAAGATAGCTTTGACCGGTAAAATACCGGGCATAGGCATCGTTGGGCCGTCCTATGGGGAATATCATTTTTGCGGCATGCTGTGCTTTTTCATCATTTTCATCCGCTTCCTCTTTCCATATATCCTTTGCCATATTGAACACCGCCCAGCCCTTCGGCCAGCCGACATAAAATGCCGCATGGGTGATTATGGCAGCAATTTCTTTTCTGGAAACACCGTTCTTTTTGGCAGTTTCCAGATGATACCTGATGGATGAATCGGTGATACCGCTGGACATAGGGGCTACTACGGTAATTATGGAACGGGTTTTCAGGTCAATATCATCATTGTTCCAGTTTTCTCCAAAAAGAATATCATCATTGAAATGGGCAAACTCCGGAGCAAATTTCCCCAGAGAATCCCTGCCGGCGGCGTGACCGATGCCGGTGATATAACAGGACATGACGCTTTGCAGAAAGCCTTTGATATGGGTAAAAACTTATGAGAAAAATCAGCAGGCTTTCGTTGTTTGCGGCAGCTGTTTCAATTCTCTTATTCTGCACTGCCTGCGGTAAAGAGGGCCGGCCGGATTCTGTCAGTACGGCAAACACAACGAATTATTCCTCGGTTTCTGCACAGTCCGACAGTATGGGAGCAGGCAAATCCGCAACCGACGGGAAAAACAGTATCGTCATAAAGATAGGCGAATATGAATTTGAAGCGGTGCCGGAAGACAGCGTGGCGGCCACAGCCTTTGTACAAATGTTGGAAAAAGAGCCGCTGGTGTTAGAAATGAAAGACTATGGCGGCTTTGAAAAAACCGGAACACTGGAAGCCAATCTGCCTGCTGATGACAGACAGATTACAACAAGGGAAGGCGACATAGTCCTGTATAATAAAAAGCGGATTGTTATGTTTTACGGCTCCAACTCCTGGAGTTATACGCCTGTTGCCAAAGTAGTTGATCTTGACGGCTGGCAGGAGGCGCTGAAAGGTGAAAGCGTGACAGTTAGATTTTATAAGGAGTGACAGATATGAAAATTCTGATACTGAACGGAAGTCCGCGCCCGGACGGAAACACTGCGGCAATGGCAAAAGCTTTTGCAAAAGGCGCCGCTGAAAGCGGACATCCGGTGGATCTCATATCGGTTTGTCAGAAAAATATCGGCGGCTGCCGTGCCTGCGAATATTGCCACACCAGGGGGAATGGCAGGTGTATTCAGCAGGATGACATGCAGCAAATTTATCCGCTTTTGGACCGGGCGGAAATGATAGTGCTGGCGTCCCCCGTATATTACCACAGCTTTACAGGCCAGCTGCAATGCGCAATCAACCGTATATATGCGCTGGATAAGCCGAAAAAACTGAAAAAAGCGGCCCTCATACTGTCCTCCGGCAGTGATGATGTATACGGCGAAGCAATTTATGAGTATGAAAACTCTTTCCTGCAATATCTGCATCTGGAAAATATGGGGATATTTACCGCTTACGGAACACAAAATAAATCTGCCGAAAAGCTGGAACAGCTTTATCATTTCGGAAAAAACCTGAAATAAAACCACACACTAAAAAAGGCACCTGCAAAGGTGCCTTTCAGTTTTTATTTACAGCAGATCCTGATTGTAAACGGCTCTTTGTCCGCCTACAAATTTCGGCCTTCTTCTGGCGCAGTTAAGGGTGGCTTTGCCTATGTAGCGCACGCTGAGGTGCAGCGGTACTACAACTTCTTTTATATGCATACCTATCAGTGTTCCGCCGATGTCCATACCGCCGTCAGCGCGTATTTTTTCCACAGCCACAGGGTCTGCAAATCTGGCGTAAGCAGTGGTGGCAAAAGAACCGCCGGCTTTGGGCTGGGGTATTACATTTACTTCATCCAGTCCCTGTTTTTCCGCTACCCGTCTTTCCACTATAACAGCTCTGTTCAGGTGTTCACAGCACTGAGCCGCCAGGAAAATATCCTTTTCTTTCAGCTTGGAATATATGGCTTCAAACACTGTCTGGGCCACTTCCAGGTTGGAGTTGGAGCCTATATTGTCGCCGCCTATTTCACTGGATGAACAGCCTACCACCACCACATCTCCGGCCTTTACTTTTGACTTTTCCAAAAATTCTTCCACTGCTTTTTCGGTCTGTTTTCTTATTTCATCCAACATAAAATATCACCTCTGTAATTTCCTTAATTAAATTTTATCATCTTGCGACAGTCATTACAATGGCCGGCCGGGCGATAAATGCATATTTTACAGAATGATAATTTTTGCTGTGAAAAATATGAACATGGTGTTAACAAAACCTTATTTTATCAGCCCGTCAGAGGTGAAGAATATCTGAGCGGGCGCAGGCAGGGAGGCAAACTGCATGGGGGACAGCACCGCCGCATAGCTGCCGGCATTGGATATTGTTATTATATCTCCCGGTTTAAGGGCTGGCAGTAAAATATCCTTTGCCACAACATCCGTTGCGGTGCACAGGTTGCCGCACAATGTTACCTGTTCAGTCTGTCCGTCGGAAAAGGGCGCGGAAAATTCAAAAGCGTCTTTCTGTGTGTACAGCGGTTCGCTTCCGAAGAGATTGCCATTTGCGTAAGCTTCCACCAGCATGGCCAGGCTGGGACGGATAAAGCCATTTAAGGTGTTGTGCAGAATTACATAGGTCTTTCCCATGGAAACCTTTTTGTCCAGCACGGTGGTCACATAAGTGCCGGCTTTTCCAACAATGTACCTGCCGCTTTCGATAAATATTTTTACGCCGGGTATCTGTTCAAGGAATTTTTCGGCCATGTCGTCAAAAGACTGCCCCAGGCTGTGTATATCCAGCGACCGCTGGCCAGGGGAATAGGGAATACCCAAACCTCCGCCCATGTTTATAAATTTCAGCCCGGGCGCCAGGTTTTCTTTTACAAAAACTGCCAGTTTCAGCATATTTTCATAATAATGTGCCAAAGTCTGCCGGTTGAGCTCCTGGCTGCGGCTGTGCACATGTATGCCTGTAATGTTAAGCATATTAAGGCTGTTTATCCACTGTATATTATCTTTTAAAATATCAATATCAATGCCGAATTTACTGCTGACTCCGCTGTCGGAACCCAGGGTGAAATCCGGGTTTATCCTTATGCCTATATCCAGCTTTTTGCCGGTTTCTTTTGCAACGCTTTGCAGCATTTCCAGCTCGTGCAGGCTGTCGGCTGTTATAATTGACCTGCCGACTGCGCCCACAATATCGTCCCTGGTTTTACCCGGGGCGGAATAATATATTTTGTCCATAGCCAGCCCCAGCTTTTCGCCCATCAGCACTTCGTTCAGACTGGCGGCGTCAAAGCCCAGTCCCTGCCGTACAACTGTTTTCAGAACAGGTTCAAAAGGGTTGGTTTTTACTGAATACAGAAACTGCGCATTTCTGAAATTGCTTTTCAGCGCCTGGATGTTGTCTTCTATCACTGACTGCCGGTATATGTAAAAGCTCCTGTGCCTTTCTGCCAGCTGTCTGATAGTTGTGTTAAAATCACTCATAAAACTGAAATCTCCTGTTATTTATATAGTAATTCCGGGTTTACCGGTTGATTTTCAATGCTTACCTGAAAATGCAGGTGCGGGCCGGTGGAGTAACCTGTGGTACCTACATGACCGATAAGCTGCTGCTGCCGGACAACATCTCCGGCTGACACAGACACATCGTCCATGTGGAAAAAATAGCTTTTCACACCCAGGCCGTGGTCTATCACCACCGTGTTTCCGGACAGCTTCAAAAATCCCGCAAAATCCACCTTGCCTGCCGCCGGTGCGTATACCGGTGTGCCAAGGGGTGCGGCGTAGTCAATGCCGCTGTGCCTTTCGGGCACGGTGGAGTTGTTGATATATCTTATCTGTCCGAATTCAGAGGATATTCTTCTTTCCTGCACCGGTTTTATCATACTGCCGTCCCAGTAAACAGTTTCTTCTTTGGTGTAATACAGCGGGTGTATCAGTCGGCGGTATTCACTGTTTGCCCGCCGGCTTTCCACCGTCTGTGCGGATGTCCGCCGGTCCATTGTAAAGCTGATGGTGGAAAAATCATACCGCTGTACATCCAAGGTGAAATCAAAAACCTGGCCGCCGACATCCACTGATACAGGATACTGCTTTGCCGGCTGATAATATGTTATGGGAAGATAAAACCGCGCGCTGTGTGTCTGCCGGTCGCGGGTTATGCCGCTGGGTGAAAAAACAGGGCTGTCAATGTTTATTTCATCATTGGCAAATATATCAGATATTTCCACTCTGACAAGACCGCCTTGAACCGGCCGGCTGTCGGAAAGGGCAACGGCCGGCTGTCCCGTTGTCTGCAATGTAAAACGGTATGTCAGGCTGCCGCCGTTCCAGTCCATGATAATTTCGCCGTCGGCCTCGCCGCGCAGGGGAATATCCAATATTTCACAGTCGGTGTATGTATACACAGATTTATCATCATTATACTTTAAAGTAAGGTTAAACCCGGAGGGGGACTGTATGTCACAGGATGTTTTATCTGTCTGTATAACAGCCGGAATGCTGTCGGCTGTAAAGGAAACCTGTCTGCTGAATATGTCCTGGATACCCCGGGGCAGCAAATCAGGGACAAAACAGGCGCGGTACTGCCCGGATACAGGCGAAATCTGCGTGCCGTTTACGCTTATTGACGGCAGGCTGTCAATATCAGCGGCGTTTTTGTAAGCGATGCCCAAAGCCGCGCCGGCCACAGCAAGCAGCAGAATAACGGACAAAACAATCTTTTTCATATATGCCTCCCCAAAAGGAATATTTGCAAATATAAATTGTAAAGAGTATAATATAATTATACACTAAAATAAATCAGAATAAAGGAGAAATTTATGCTTTTCGGTATCAGTTTTACATATATATGGTTGATACTGGCGGTGGTTCTGGCCATAATTGAAATAAACACCGTTACATTGGTTTGTATCTGGTTTATTATAGGCAGTCTGTTTGCTTTCGGCGTAAGCTTTATCACGCAGAACATATTGATACAGCTGCGGGTATTTTGTGCGGTCAGCGGTGTATGTCTTGCCGTCAGCCGCCCGTTGTCCAGAAAAATACTGGACAAAAAGCCCACACCCACAAATGCAGATATGATTATCGGCAAAGAGTGTACTGTGGTGCGGGACATAACCGAGGAAAGCAAAGGCAGGGTTTCTGTGGGCGGTCTTACCTGGATGGCCCAGAGCCGGGTGCCGCTGAAAAAAGGCCGGCAGGCAAAAGTACTGGCAATAAACGGTGTAACACTTACGGTGGAACCGGTGACAGTGAAAGTTTAAAAAATAAGCGCTGAGCGTTTATGATACAATAATTAACTTATATTTGATTGGAAAAGGAGATTTTGCTATGATACCTGGTTTGATTTTATTGATTCTGGTTCTCATACTTGTAGCAACAAACATCATCATTGTACCGCAGGCTACTCAGTTTGTAGTGGAACGCCTGGGTGTTTACAGCACCACCTGGGATGCCGGCCTGCACATCAAAGTGCCGTTTATCGACCGCATTGCAAAGCGCGTCAGCCTGAAAGAGCAGGTTGTGGACTTTGCGCCGCAGCCGGTTATCACCCGCGACAATGTAACCATGCAGATAGACACTGTTGTGTTTTTCCAGATTACAGACTCAAAACTGTATGCTTACGGTGTTGAAAGACCTATCAGCGCCATTGAAAACCTGACAGCCACTACATTGCGTAACATCATCGGTGACCTGGAACTGGATCACACTTTGACCAGCCGTGATGTGATAAACACCAAAATCACAGCATCACTGGATGAAGCCACAGACCTGTGGGGTATCAAAATCAACCGTGTAGAGCTGAAAAATATTATTCCTCCGCGGGAAATTCAGGATGCGATGGAAAAACAGATGAAAGCCGAACGCCAGAGGCGTGAAAGCATACTGCGTGCCGAAGGCGAAAAACGCAGCCAGATCCTGGTGGCAGAAGGTGAAAAGGAATCTGCAATACTGCGTGCTGACGCTGTAAAAGAGCAGAAAATCAGAGAGGCGGAAGGTGAAGCTGAAGCTATCCTCACAGTTCAGAGAGCTATGGCCGAATCTATCAAAATGCTCAACGAGGCCGACCCCACACAGAAAGTTCTTACTCTGCGCAGCCTGGAAACTTTGGCAAAAGTATCTGACGGCAAAGCCACAAAGATTATCATCCCCAGCGAGATACAGAACCTGGCCGGCCTGATAACAAGTGTGAAAGAAATTGCAACAGATATCAAGGCAGAAGAAACAAAATAATATTTTGCAAATTAAAGAGGCCGCAAGGCCTCTTTTTTTGTCGTTTTCACAGATACAATCGTTTTTATTTTGGATATATTGACAGATGTTTGAAATGTGAAAAAGGTTTATAATGTAATTAAAGAAACGGAGGTTGGCAGTATGAAAAAGATTTTGACACTGGCTTTGACAGTTTTGCTTATCCTTGCGGCCGGATGTACACCAAAGTCACCTTCTTCACAAGGTACAACGGAAGTGCAAAGACCGGAAAAATCCAACACCGGCTATTTCACTTTGCACCGGACGGCGCTGGATGAGCTGGAGAAAGACATAGCTCGGCTCACTCCGGAGGATGTGTATTTCCGGCAAACGCTAAAAACGCTGGAATATTATGATATTGACATAAGCCTGGAAAATATTTCAAAAGGTGACAATGACAGTGTGTATTTTGAACTGAAATTGTCCAATGAAAAAAACACTGTCGTTTTCCCTGTGGCTGCCGGCCTTGAATATCAGTATTTTGAAGAGGGCCTGCCAGGCAGTGAAGCGGCAGAATATATCAATTTAAAAGGGGCCTTTGGCAGTACCATAGATGTCACAGACAGCTTTATAACGCTGGTCAACGGACAGCAGGTGACAGTTCTGGATATTTACAATCTGGAAAAACAGCCGGTGGAATTTGACCTGTCTGTGTTGGGAGAGGGGCGGATTGTGCCCGCATGTACCAGAGGAGAGGACAGGTGTGCCTTTGCATATTACACCGAAAATGAAAAGGGAATTGCCTTTTACGACTTTGACGGCAGATATATAAACAGGATTGTGGTAAACCAGCAGGACAGTGCAAGCAACTTGATAATATCAATGAAGCCTTCTGATGGTAGCAGATATAATGTTCCCATAACCCCCTGGGTGTATACAGGTATGATTTTTTTGAATGAAGAGCAGACATTGCTTCACTGCGGGAACGGCTATTGCCTGAATACAGAAACCGGGGAAATCACCAATGATGCTATTGTGACAGACAGCGTTTGGGACAATGGCAGACTGACAGTGTACAAAGTTAACCGCAGCCTGCCGGATGCCGGACAGCGCGAATACTACCTGATGGCGGTAAGTCAGCAGGACGGAAAAACCAGGAAAGTTTACAGTGATGTGGACCTTAATCCGGGCTTTGCCTATGACGGTAGCTGGGGGACCAATTACCGGGTGTATTCAATCCGTGATGGTGAGATAACCATGGAGTGCAACTACACAGGCCAGAAAATCACCTTTGACTTCGACAGTGGTACCGCTGACAGCAGTTACACAGTCAGTGAATGGATGCTGGAAGACTGGTATAAACTTACAGACAGTCCTGACGGGAAATACGCCCTCTATTCAGTTTGTCATTCAGGCGGCGGAGATATATCATACAGCAATATACTGCTGGTGGATAACCGTACCAAACAGATGAAATACATCGACTATATCGGCGGCATGTACGGCGGTGGCAGCGATGTGGGCTTTTTCTCCAACGGTGATGTCTATTTGCTGAGGAGGGATGATTTCAAGGTATTTACCACCGATATGGATGACGAGGGGCCGGAATTTTGCCTGGCAGATAAATATTCTTTCGGCGATTATGTGGACGGCGGTAAAAAAGCCCGCTGGCTGGTGGCCGCCAGGCGTGATCCCCAGGACTATACATATATAGCTGTATATGCCCAGGTCAGCAGGGAAAGGGAAGATATAATGCTGGACGAATGGCGTATGGACGGCACATATAAAGTGGGATTTTTTGACGCTTACGGCAGGCTGATAAAAGAGTATGACACAGGCGTGGATGCCTTGATGAGCAGTTTCGGCCTGGTGCCGGTAAATATGTGGCTGTCCGGGGAAAATCTGCATATGTACGGTTTTGTGAAAAACACAGACAACAGATATTTTGAAGGTTATATGAACATCAACACCGGTAAATATACGCCGGTAAAAAGTTTTAATTACTAAAACTGCCGAAAATTTACTTTTCAATAAATTTCCTGTGAAAAAATTGCTTTATATGTGGAAATTCTGAAAAAAATGTTGTACAATGTAAAGCAGTTAGCTTTATTTTGCTTGAAAAAGGAAAAACAGGAGGAAAAAATTGAAATTAGCATTTAATAATTTGAAAAACAGTTTTGATAATTTTAATATATATCAAAAAATTGCCAGCCTGGTTTTGCTGATTTCTGTACCGGTCTGTATTGCTTTGGGCGTAAGCGCCATATCAAAAAGCAACATTTCGGACTCCAGCAGTTTGATATCCAGCATCATTGCACCGTCATCAAAGCCGCGGTCATCTTCTCAGGCTTCATCATCTTCACAGGAAGGCCCTGTAAAGGTTACATTAAAGCCTTCTTCCGTTGAAGAAGACCTGGAAGTCCAGATAGTGGACGAAAACGGCGAACTGATTGTCGGTCCGGAGTTCAAATTGACAATCAAAGGCAAATCCAACGGATACAACAAAACCTGGACTGTAAACGACGGTTTTCTGAAACTGACAAAGCTGGCCAGCGGTCAGTATCTTGTTTCAATAGAGCCCATGGACGGATACATAATGCCGGAAGAGGCCATTGAATGCAAGGTTGAAAAGAAAGTCGCCTATGAAAAGGTGGATGTTTCTGACATAGTAAAAGACGACAGCGAGGTTGACGCCTCCAAAGAGGACGCCGGCTACAATGATACCAAGCCCACCACACCTCCTGCCACTGTTCAGGATACAGTGGAATATGTAGCTTCTTCCAGCAAGGTTGTGGAAAAGGAAGTAGAGGTCATCACATACAAATACAAGCCGATACTTTCACGGGACGGAACCATTAAAAACAAAGACGGCTCTTCCAGTGGCCTGTATCCGGTATACGATTCACAGGGATATCTGTCAGGCGCATATAAGCTGCAGCCGAAAGCAGCAGCTGTAAACCTGCTGAGTGTTTTCTCCATAAGGGCTCATGCTTACAATCCGGAAATATTGAATATATTGCCGCTGACTGACGAAGGAGATCAGGTTACAAGCAGCTCTTCCAGTGAAAATTCTGTACGGTCTTCTTCTGAAAGCGTATCACAGTCTTCATCACAGTCATCTTCAGTGTCCCAGTCTTCATCCTCTTCAACTTCTTCATCATCATCATCTTCCGGTTCAACTTCATCCGGCTCATCAACTTCATCATCCGGCAGCAGTTCATCTTCAGGTTCTGTTTCACAGCCGGAGACAGAAAAAGTGGAAGTAAAGCTGTTTGACGATGCAGGCAACCTGATAAACAATGACCTGTCTTTGGAAAAAATAGAGATCAAAGATACCAAGATTGAAAAGGTTACGGTTTATTACGGCTGGCAGACTTTAAGCGGTTCCAAATATTATTTTGACAAAAACGGAAACAAAGTAACCGGCACACAGGTTATACAGGGTATTACATACTACTTTGACAAAGACGGCAAAATGGGCAGCCGCATAGGCATAGATGTTTCCAAATATCAGGGTAATATCGACTGGAAAGCTGTCAAAAATGCAGGCATAGAATTTGCCATTATCCGTGTCGGCTATCGTGGATACGGCACAGGTGTACTGGTTGAAGACCCGTACTTCAGACAGAATATACGGGGAGCAACAGCCGCCGGCATAAAAGTTGGCGTATATGTATTCTCCCAGGCTATCACCACACAGGAAGCCGTTGAGGAAGCGTCAATGTGTATCGAGGCGGTAAAAGGCTATAACCTGGCTTACCCCATATTCTTTGATACAGAGTACTCTACATCCAACCGCACCGGCCGTGCTGACGGTCTGAGCAAATCTCACCGTACAACAATTGCCAAAGCCTTCTGCGAAACTGTGCGCAATGCCGGATACAAAGCCGGTATATACGCCAGCAAATCCTGGTTCTACAACCAGCTGGATTATTCCCAGATTTCTTCTTACCATATCTGGGTTGCTCACTACGCATCTTCCACAGATTTTGCTTATCGTTATGATATATGGCAGTACACAGGCAGCGGTACCTGCGCCGGTATAGGCGGCGCGGTGGATATGAACATCGGCTACACCGCTTATTGATGCAATAAAAACAAAACGGGCCTTACAATGGGCCCGTTTTATTTGTGAAATATTTAGACAAATTTCTAAACATTATTGACATTGATATATTGCTGCAATATAATATATTTAGATGAAAATCTAAATATATTCAAAAGGAGCTGATTGAATGCTGCAGGATACAATTAAAGCCCTGTCAGATCCCAACAGGCGAAAGATACTGGAACTGCTGAAAGGCGGGCCGATGTCCGCAGGGGAGATAGGGCGGCATTTTGAAATGACTGGTGCAACGCTGTCCCATCATCTTTCAATTTTGAAAAAAGCGCAGCTGGTCAGCGACGAAAAGAAGGGTACATATATTTATTATGAAATAAATACTTCGGTGATGGAGGATATTATGTCCTGGATAGTTTCGTTTTTGGAGGATAAAAATGAACAACAATAAAAAGACTAATATTATCATACTCATTTTGCTGGGCGTGTCATTGGCCGGGCTTTTGGCTGTTTATCCACACCTGCCGCAGATAATACCAACACACTGGAATTTTAAAGGCCAGGTTGACGGTTACGGCAGCAAAAATATGATATTTTTCCTGTGGGGCATTGCAGTTGCGGTAAATGCTTTGTTTATAATTGTGGCCAAAATAGACCCGCGCAGTGAAAATTACAAAAGATTTGCCAAAGTTTATAATATTTTCCGAATATTTTTTACTCTTTTTTTCATAAGTACGCTGGTTATAACAGTAATCCTCACCTTTGACCCGGACGCTTTTAACATAAACATGCGGATAATGCCAATGCTGGGTCTTATGTTTGCACTGATAGGCAATTACCTGCCCAAATGCAAGCATAACTATTCTTTCGGCATAAGAACGCCCTGGACGCTGGCCAGCGAAAATGTCTGGAACAAAACCCACAGAATGGCGGCCCCTATATGGGTGGTATGCGGCGTGCTGTTTATGGTAATGGGATTTTTGCCGGCAAATCTGATAGGCGAAGCGGGGATGCTGATAATAACCTTTGTGCTTCTTGGCCCACTGGTTGTAATACCTATGATATACTCTTATATTGAATTTAAAAAGGAGAAGCAGCAGAATGAAAAGGATAATTAAATTTTTGGCTTTGGCTTTGGCGCTGTCTTTACTTTTGTCAGCCTGTTCATCGCAGCAGTCACGACGGCAGGCTCTGGACCGGCAGCAGTCGATGACTTTGGCCCAAAAACACACGCAGATGCTTACAGACGGCGAATATGACGCCTTGGTCGAAGAGTTCCGGCCCGAGATAAAAGGCCAGCTGGACAGCCGGACCCTCAGCCGGGCATGGCGGCAGATGACCCAGGCCACAGGTCGGTATCAGTCGGTACATTCAATGGAGTATTCCGACACCGATGGCGTTGCAGTGGTGCTGGTGAAGCTGAAGTGTGAAAACGGCGGTGTGGCTCTCACCCTGTCCTACGATGCAGAGGGTAAGCTGGCCGGCCTGT
>CASFSP010000083.1 GCA_949297385.1 uncultured Oscillospiraceae bacterium | reverse complement strand
TTCATGCACAGACCTGCTATAATGGCCAGGAAAAATTTTAAGGAGAGTATCTTATGATTACTGCGACAAGCAAAAAATGCGACTATGTAACACGGCTGTCTGACGGACAGCACACATTCTACGCTGACACACCGGTTTCCGACGGCGGCAGCGATATGTACCAGCGCCCAGGCGATATTCTGGCCTCTGCCTATGCCGCCTGTGTTAATATAACCACCAGAAAGGTGCTGGACAGGGAAAATCTGCCCTATGAGGAAGTAAAGGTATATGTGGATATTGACCGCAGTGACCTGGACAATCTGAAAATTTACACTAAAACAGAAATAACAGCGGACATCAGCGAAGAGAAAAAACAGGAAATAATCCAAAAAGTAAAGCGCTGCCCTGTGTGCAGAATGCTTGCAGCCGAAAAAGAATTCCTGCCGATGGAATAAAGTTTACCGTAAAAAAACAGCCCCATACAGGGCTGTTTTTTATTTTAATTTAACGAACCGGCAGCTTCTTTTTGTTCCAGCAGCATTTTAACCAGTGTAAACATACTGTTGTTGCGCCATGCAATTGTTGCCAGAGCAACCAGACCGAAAAACGCAGACGTCGCGGGCGGCAGATTGCCCAGCAGATTTGTGGTGACACTAAGCACACCGATCAGCACAAAAGCCGTTGCCAGCAGTGCGCCGCCGTATTCCAGTACCAGCGATTTCCTCAAAATTTCCGGCTGCTCTTTCAGGCAGGATTTTATGTACTCCATTTCTTCTTTTTGCAGCATGTAGGCACCGGCAAAACCGGCCAGCGCCGTTGTAAACAATATCTGACAGGGCAGGTCATACCTTTCGGACAGGTCGGGATAAAACAGGCCAAACTCTATTACCGCAACCAGCAAAAAATAAGTAAGGGTCTGCGCAACAACCACCTTTTTCATCCCTCGCATAGCCGTCAGTGAATTCATTTCTTTCATAAATCACACAACCTTTCAATATTGGTATTTTATATCAAGTTTTATTGCAGTGATATCAGGTTGCTTTCCGTTCAGTGTGCCCGCCGAAATTGCTCAAAACAATATCGGAACTTATCTTTATTTATATTATAAATCATACCTCGGATAAATTCAATTTTATATAAAAATATACACAATAATTTCAATTTTTACTTTTTATTTTTCAGTTTTTGCAGACGCTCGAAGTTTGTTTTTTTCACCTGCCGGGTCCGCCGGCTGTCGGTGACAAAGCGATCGTCTTCCCATTTTACCAGCCGTGTTTCCACGGGCAGGCTGTCAAAGTTGTATCTATGGGCATACAGCGTGCCGCCGAAAAATTCCAGCCGCACAATGTCGCCGTGTATACCTGTAACAGAAAAGTTCATATATTTCTCCTGTACGAAAATTATCAGTCAATGTTATAAACCAGGTCGCCGTCTTCGTATGTAACCCCATGGAATATTCTCAGGTCCTTCAGCCTGTCCAGCACCTCCTGGTGCGGATGGCCGTAGCTGTTGTCTTTACCGCAGGATATAGATACATACTTCGGATTTGCCTTTTCCAGCAAAGCCAGAGTGTTGGATGTGGAGGAACCGTGGTGACCGGCATTGAACAATGTCACATTTTCCGGTATGTAAGGCAGCAAGTATTCTTCCGCTTCGGCTTCACAGTCACCTGTTTCAAGATATATAAAATCGTCCTGTGTAAAAGTCAGCGCTATGGAAGTATCATTTATATTTCCGTCGTTGTAAGTGTCTGCCAGCACTTTTATCTCGCCATCGCCCACAGGGTAAATGTCATCTTTTTTCGCTGTGGCCAGCGTAAAATCACCATTTTCCGCCATGGTCAGCAGTTTGTCAAAGAATGAGGTGGTAGGCATATTTTCTTCTGACAGGTCGGGGATCAACACTGTGTCAACCGCAAAGTTGTCCAGCACTTCCAGCACCTGGGAGGTGTGATCTGTATGAAAATGGGTTATGACCAGCAATTCCAGCTTGTCCACTTTTCTTTCGTTAAGGTATGTAACCACATCGGTGTTGCCTTTGGCAAAGCCGGCGTCTATAAGCGCAAAGCTGTCATCTGACTGTATCAGAATGCTTTGTGCCTGACCCACATCCATAACGGTGACGCTGTCACCGATTTTTCCGCCAAAAAACATAAACACGCTGTTTTTGGCTGTCAGGAAGACCAAAGCCAGAGCCATGGCCACTGACACTATTTTCGCCAATAAATTTTTTGTATTCCTCATTTATTCTTCCCCAGCCGCTTGTTTCTCTTCTGTATTTCCTGCCAGTTAGCGACCGGTTTTGCCTTCCTTTTTGATTTTTTATTTTCTGCTATTTCACTTTTTGTTTTTGCGTTTCCCGGCAAAAGCAGCGGTATTAGGTCTTCCCTGTGCACCATTTTCAGTGCCCGCATAACTGTCTGCCTGTTTTTAGGATTGTAATATTGCAGCAGCGCGCGCTGCATTGCCTTTTCTTTGCTGTCTTTGGCCACATAAACCGGTTTCAGCGTATACGGGTCAAGGCCGGTATAGTACATAGAAGTTGACACCGTACCCGGTGTGGGGTAAAAATCCTGCACCTGTTCGGGACGGATTTTGTTTTTTGCCAGGTATTCCGCCAGCTCCACCGCATCTTTTACGGTACTGCCCGGGTGGCTGGACATAAGGTAAGGTACCAGGTACTGTTCTTTGCCAGCCTTCTTGGTGGCCTGGTAAAATTTTTTGGAAAACTTGTCATAAACGCCTATGGGTGGCTTACCCATATATTTCAGTGTCTGTTTTGCAAAATGTTCCGGCGCAACCTTCAGCTGGCCGCTGACATGATATTTTACCAGCTCGTTAATAAATGTATCGTCTTTGTCCAGCATCATATAGTCAAAACGCAAGCCGCTGCGCACAAAAACTTTTTTCACTTTGGGCAGGCTTCTGACTTTTCGCAGAAGTTCCAGGTAGTCGCTGTGATCCACCATAAGGTTTGGACATGGTGTGGGTGCCAGGCATTTTCTGTCAGGGCACATTCCCTCTGTTACCCGCTTTTTACAGCTGGGTATACGGAAATCGGCAGTCGGGCCGCCTATGTCGTGAATATATCCTTTGAAATGGGGCGAATCGGTTATCATCTGCGCTTCTTTCAGCACGCTGTCGTGGCTGCGGCTGGTGACAAATCGTCCCTGATGCATGGTGATAGCGCAGAAGTTGCACCCGCCAAAGCATCCGCGGTTGTGAATAATTGAAAATTCAACCTCTGATATGGCCTTTACGCCGCCCAGTTTTTCATAAGACGGGTGAGGCAAACGGGTAAACGGCAGTGTAAACAGCCTGTCCAGTTCGGCGCGGTAAAGCGGCTTTGCCGGCTTGTTCTGCACCAGGTACAGGTTATCTGTCTGTTTTTGTACCACCGGTTTGGCGCTGATATGGTCCTGGTTTTCCATCTGTATGCGTGTGGCTTTGGAATAGCTTATCTTGTCTGTTTTGACTTTGTTAAAGCCGGCGCACTCCACATACCCGTCCGGCAGCTTGTCCGCCGTTGTCAGATAACATGTACCGGGAATGTCCGTCATGTTTTTTATGTCTTCTCCGGCGGCCAGCCTTTGCACTATCCGTGCTGTCTGCCTTTCTGACATACCAAAGGACAGCAGGTCCGCGCCTGTGTCTATAAGTATTGACGGCATGACGCTGTCAGACCAGTAGTCATAATGGGCAAATCTTCTCAGCGAACCTTCTATGCCGCCGATTATAACCGGCAGGTCCGGATACGCCTGTTTTGCCAGTCGGCTGTAAACGGTCAGCGCCCTGTCTGGCCTGAGGCCGACTTTGCCGCCCGGTGAATAGTCATCGGTTTCCCTGCGGCGTTTGGCCACGGTGTAATGGGTTACCATACTGTCCACATTGCCGCTGCCGATAAGAAAGCCATATTTCGGCTTGCCAAATTCTTTAAAGCTTTCACAGGAGGAATAATCAGGCTGTGCCAGTATACATACTTTAAAGCCCAGCGCTTGCACCAGCCTGGCTATTACAGCTGTGCCAAAGCTGGGGTGGTCCACATAAGCATCACCGCCAACCACCACAAAATCCGGCCTGTCTATTCCCTTTTCCAGCATTTCCTGTCTTGATATGGGCAGAAATTCGGTAAACATAGCTTTGCTCCTTTACATAAAAATTTATTCGCTTTGGCTTAAAGTCATTTCCAGCCACTGATTTTTTGTTATCAGCACCTGTCTGGGTTTGCTGCCTTCGTATGGGCCTATTACCCCCATGCTTTCCATCTCGTCCATTATTCTGGCGGCTCTGGCATATCCAAGTTTCAGACGGCGCTGCAACAATGATGTGGAGGCCTGTCCGGCTTCCACCACCACTTCCACCGCCTTGGGCAGCATTTCGTCCTTGTCGTCCATGCCGCTGTCGGCAGACGCCTTGTCCTTTGCGGCCAGCTTTTCCATATTTTCTATCATTTCCTGGTTATATTCGGCCACAAAATCTTTTTTCACATACTGTATTACAGCGGATATTTCGCTGTCGGTGACATAGGTGCCCTGCACACGGGTGGGTTTGTTTGCACCCTGAGGCAAAAACAGCATGTCGCCCATGCCCAGCAGTTTTTCAGCACCGGCACCGTCCAGTATGGTACGGCTGTCCACCTGGCTGGATACTGCAAAGGCTATCCTGGCCGGAATGTTGGCTTTTATAAGGCCGGTGATAACATCCACAGAAGGTCTTTGGGTTGCAACAATCAGATGTATGCCGGCGGCACGGGCCTTCTGAGCCAGGCGGCAGATGTAGTCTTCCACCTCTTTGCCGGCGGTCATCATCAGGTCGGCCAGCTCGTCTATAATAACGGCTATATAAGGCATCTTTTCCAGCTCTGAGTCCGGGTTTTCCCGCACAAGTCTGTTGAAGCTTTTTATATCCCTTACGGAATTCTGTGCAAATAACAAGTATCTTTTTTCCATCTCGGCCACTGCGCCGCCCAGGGCCCCTGCCGCTTTTTTCGGCTCGGTAACCACAGGCATAAGCAGATGAGGTATACCGTTGTATTCAGCCAGTTCCACCACCTTGGGGTCGATAAGTATAAGTTTTACATCTTCCGGGCTGGATTTGTAGATAAAGCTGGTTATAACAGAGTTTATGCACACTGATTTACCACTGCCAGTGGCGCCTGCTACCAGCAGGTGAGGCATTTTGGTAAGGTCTGCAATTACTACATTTCCCGCTATATCCATGCCCAG
>CASFSP010000082.1 GCA_949297385.1 uncultured Oscillospiraceae bacterium | reverse complement strand
GGCATTGCCCGGCGCAGTCAGCCTGAGCATGGAACCGCAGGGGGAAGTCAGCCCTTTTTATGCCGACGGCATTGTATATTTTCAGACTTCCAGCAACAACGGCTATTCAGGAGACTTGGAACTGGCCTATTTCCCGCCCGACTTTTTGAAAGCCGTATATGGCTACAAAGAGGGGGAAACCAGCAAGGTACTGACAGAGTATGCAAATGTACAGCCCAAACCCTTTGCGCTGATGTGCGAGGAAGAGGGGGATTCCACCGGCACAAAATTTGTATTTTACAACTGTGTTGCAACACGCCCACAGCGTGAGCTGCAGACAAAAGAAGACACTATCGAACCGTCTACACAGACAATCACTGTCACTATGACACCTCTGCCGGACGGCAAAGTTTTCGCTATGACACAGGACACCACACCACCCGATGTGGTAAACGGCTGGTATGATGATGTTTATATCGAAGGGGAGCAGGCTTGATGGACAGATTGGTAACATTTTCTGACGGCAGCAGCCTGGGACTGAGAGCGACTGCGCTCACCCCGCGCCTGTACAGGCACAAGATGGGCAGGGATCTGATAGTGGACCTGAACAACCTGAAAAAATCCTACGAGAAGGTGACAAAAAGTCAGCAGGAGAAAGAGGAAAATCCCCGGCGGGATGAAATTTCACTGTCTGTAACAGACCTTACCATATTTGAAAATGTGGCGTTTATCATGGCCCGACAGTATGACCCGACACTTCCGTCTACTGCCGAAGAGTGGCTGGACAGTATGGACAGGGTGTTTACAGTGTACGAGCTGTTGCCGGATATCCTGGAACTGTGGCAGTTGAACCAGCATACCACATCGGCGCCGCAAAAAAAATAAATCCCACCACGCGAGAAGAAACCGGGGCTACTTTTATGCTGCGCTGTGCCCGGCTGGGTCTTACGGGTCGGGACCTGGACGAAATGACAATGGGCATGGTGTACGACATGCTTATAGAGCAGGCAAATGACGAAGTAAAATACCCGATAAAAGCGCGCCCGGGCAGCCTCGGTGCATTCTTGAAAGGTGGTGGAGTTTATGGCTGACAGAATAAAAGGTATTACGGTGGAGATAGGCGGCGACACCACCGGATTAAATAAAGCGTTAAGCGGTACAAACAAAAATATCAGGGATACCCAAAGCCAGCTGAAAGATGTGGAAAGACTGCTGAAGCTTGACCCGACCAACACACAGCTTTTGCGGCAGAAACAGCGCCTGCTGGCCGATCGGGTAAGCGAAACCAAAACAAAACTGGATACGCTGAAAAAGGCGGATGATCAAGTTGGTAAAAATCTTCAAAATTATGATGAATGGAAAAGAAAGTTTGACCCAATTCAAGCAGAAATTGATGAAACCGAAAAGGCTTTGGAAAAACTGAAAACAAAGCAAAAAAATATGGAAGACAGCGGGAAAATCAACACTGCTAATTATGACAAGCTTCAAAGTGAAATTAACGAAACAGCCAAAAAACTGAAAGATTTAAAAGCTGAAGCACAAAAAGTAAGTGATGAATTTGGACATCCATTATCAGTTGACCAGTATGATGGCTTACAGCGTGAAATAGTGCAGACCACTGAAAGTCTGAAACAGTTGGAAAAACAGGCCTCACAAAGCAATGCGACTTTGTCAAAAATAAACCGGACAGCTTCCGGAATTGCGGAAAAAAGCGGCAGGATAGCCGGAACAATGGCACCTGTTACAGCGGCTGCAGTTGCAGCCGGCACGGCGGCATTTAATTATGCTTCAGACATTACAGAAAGTCTTAACAAGGTTGATGTGGCTTTTGGAGAAAGTTCAGAAGCAGTAAAGCGGTTTGCGGACGAAAGCTTGAAAACTTATGGTATAGCCCGCGGCACTGCGCTGGATATGGCTGCTACATATGGAGATATGGGCACATCAATGGGGCTGACGCAGGAACAGGCAGCGGATATGGCCATATCATTAACAGGACTGGCCGGCGACCTGGCCTCTTTTAAAAACATAGGAATAGACCAGGCGGCAACGGCTCTGAACGGCATATTTACCGGCGAAACCGAAAGCCTGAAAACCTTGGGTGTAGTAATGACACAGACAAACCTGGACGCCTACGCACTGGCCAACGGCTTTGGCAAGACAACAAGCAAGATGACTGAGGCAGAAAAAGTCCAGTTGCGCTATCGGTATGTAACCAAAGCAACGCGGAATGCCGAAGGCGATTTTTATGAAACCCAGCACCTTGCTGCAAACAGTATGCGAATTGTTCAGGAAGGCGTGAAGGAGCTTGCTGCGGGTTTCGGAGAACTTCTGCTTCCGTCAGTTACAAGTATAATTCAGAATGTGATAAAGGTTATCGACTGGCTGAACGGCCTGGACGAAGGACAGAAAAAAATGATTGTCACCATAATTGCACTGGTGGCGGCAGTTTCTCCCGTCGCAGGGCTTATATCAGCAGCGGCCACAGCGTTTTTGGGGTTGTCGGCAGTAATTACATTTCTTACATCAAACCCACTGGTACTATTGATAGCGGGCATAACAGCACTTGTTGTTTTGCTGGCAACCAAAGGCCCGGAAATCAAAAACATTCTTGCCGATATAGACAATTGGCTGAAAACTGTTTTTGCAGTTGATTGGACAACTATATTCGGCCCTGTCCTTGGTGCTGTACTAAACTCATTCTTCGCAACAGTTCAAAACATTTGGAACGCTGTTTTACAGATACTAAATGGTGTTATTGATTTTGTGCAAGGTGTATTCACAGGAAACTGGGAGCAGGCATGGAACGGCGTCGTGCAAATTTTCGGCGGTATATTTAACGGTATTGTCGCACTGGCAAAAGCGCCGATAAATGCAGTTATAGGCCTTATAAATGGTGCAATAAACGCCATTAACGGAATGATAAATGGTATCAACAGTATTCAATTTGACATACCCGACTGGGTACCCGGACTTGGCGGCAAAATCTTTAAAGTGAACATCGGCAATATACCCAATATTCCGTATTTAGCCAAAGGCGGCACTGTGGTAAACGGTATGGCAATAGTGGGCGAAGCAGGTCCCGAACTGCTGACAGTTTCCCCATCCGGTACAAAGGTTATACCGCTTTCCGGCACAGAAAAGGCCCGTGGTGCCGCAAGTGTAAATATAAACAATATTACCTTCAACGGATATACACGGCGGCAGGGCCGGCGGCTGGTAAGGGATCTGAACAGACAGTTAGGAAGGCTTTATAAATGAGAAAATTCAAACTTATAAACAAGCACGGCCGGGAGTATGATATGCACCGACTGTCTGCCTTCTTCAACAGCCCTGACGGCCTGGGCTGGGGCGTGCAGTCGGCTAAAACCAAAATAGGACATGCGTATATAGTCACGAAAACAGAAGAGGCCGAGCACGCACCGTCCGGCGATATGGTTTTTGACGGCTACGAAGAATACCAAAATTTTTTATTATTCTGCCAAATAGGTGGTCTTGTCCTTGGGTATAAACCGCTTAATAAATGGTATTTCCTTGATGTGGATATAAATATACAGAAAAGCGAAATAGACCAATCCAGCCAGAGGCTTATATGCCCCATCACCTTCACCGGCCTGTCTTACTGGTATGAAAAAAGCGAATATCAGACCGGGCAACGGTCGGAAGCCGGCGGCAAGGTTTATCGGTATTCTTACCGGTACAACTATGGCAGCGGGCCCAGCAGTATTTTTACCTTTGACCTGTCCCTTCCTTCGTATTTCAAAATGGAAATAATGGGCGAGTGCAAAAACCCGGTGTGGCGAGTTATTCAAAACGGCGAAACTGTCCTCTCCGGCAAAATCAATGCAGATATATCCTCCACACATAAGTTGGTGGTAAACACCGACCCGGCCGAAATGGAGATAGGGGAGTACACGAAAACAAACACTTTTGTCAAAAGCCTTTACGACCGGTCAGATTTTTCTACCGAAAGAATTTTTGCTCTGCCTGCCGGACAGTGTACTTTTGCGGTGCTTGCAGAGGGCACAAGCCGCCCCAATGTTTTTGTAGAGGTGAAAAAACATGTATAGAGTAGAGTTTTTTGACATCAGAAACGCTGTTTTTCGTTCTGCCTGCTTTATCAGCCGGCAGACGGAAATACCTTTTGACTACCTGGCGCCGGAAAGCTTTCAGATAACATGTCCGGTTATAAGCGTAGAGATTATGGACGCAGTAAGAATATCCAAAGACAG
>CASFSP010000081.1 GCA_949297385.1 uncultured Oscillospiraceae bacterium | reverse complement strand
GTGCCCCGTCTCTCAGACGGTTCCCCTATATTACACCCTTTTTCCATTTTTGTCAATACCTTTTTCGAACTTTTTTGGGAAAATTTGAAAAATATTTGATTTTTTTAAATCCAGGCTTTAACAGGTGTCTATATATAATACTTATTATATGTAAATATCCCGGGCAGCTACACCGCCCGGGATATTTTTATCTTTACGGATGGAAATTATCATTTACAATGCTTTCAAGTTCTGTCATCTGCTGCCGAGAAGGAACATTATCTTTTGACAGTGTATAACTGATACCCAGTTTTTTATATTTTTCCCGCCCCATATTGTGATAGGGCAGCAGCTGGATTTTTTTAATGTTTGGATAGGCATTTGCCATTCGGCATATTTTCTCTATGTCCCGCAGGCTGTCGTTTACACCTTTAACCACCACATACCTTATCCAGACATCACAGCCGTAATGCCGTGCCAGGGACAGGAATTCCTGGTTTGTCTTCAAATCAGCGCCGATATATTTTTTATATCTTTTCTCGTCAGGCATTTTGATATCCGTCAGCAAAAGGGGGCGCAGAGCCAGCAGTTGTTCTACATCTTCATTTATAATACTGCCGGCAGTGTCCAAAGCCACATTTATATTTTCGGCCTGCAAAAGCTGGACAAGTTCTGCCAGCCGAGCGGCCTGTAAAAGCGGCTCGCCGCCAGATATGGTAACGCCGCCCTTGTCTTTAAAATACGGCCTGTATCTTTTCACCTTGTCCGCCAGCTGCTGCGGTGTGTACCGCTGCCCGTTGGACCTGTCCCAGGTATCCGGATTATGGCAGTAAACACAGCGCAACGGACAGCCGGCCAAAAATATCCCGTATCTTACCCCCGGGCCGTCCACCGCCGCCATGCTTTCTATGGAGTGTACAATTATATCCATAAATTATACCCTTTCATGGAATGTACGGCTGATAACCTCCTGCTGCTGGGCACGGCTGAGCAGATGGAAATTGACCGCATAGCCGCTGACGCGGATGGTCAGTCCCGGATATTTTTCCGGATGATCCATTGCATCTATCAGCAGGTCCCTGTTCATCACATTTACATTCAGGTGATGGGCCATCTGGGCAAAGTAACCGTCCAGTATATCCACCAGGTTGTCCACTCTTTCCTCTTCGGTCATGCCGATAGCTTTGGGAGAGATGGAAAATGTATTGCTTATACCATCGCGGCAGGCGCTGTAACTCAGTTTTGCCACAGAGTTCAGGCTGGCCAGGGCTCCGTTTTTGTCCCTTTGGTGCATGGGGTTTGCTCCGGGGGCAAAAGGTTCGCCCTTTTTACGGCCGTCGGGTGTGGCACCGGTCTTTTTGCCGTAAACCACATTTGAAGTTATGGTCAGCAGTGACAGTGTATGCTCCGCACCGCGGTAAGCCGGGGTTTTTCTCAGATCCTTTATAAATCCTTCGGAAACCATTTTGGCTATATCGTCCACCCTGTCGTCATCATTGCCGAAACAGGGGAACTCTCCCTCTGTTTCAAAACCGCAGGTAATTCCGCGCTCATCAAATACCGGTGTGACCTTTGCATATTTTATCGCGCTGAGGGAGTCGGCCACCACTGAAAGGCCGCTCATGCCGAAAGCCATAAACCTGTGAACATCGCTGTCGTGGAAAGACATCTGCAATCTTTCATAAGCATATTTGTCATGCATGTAATGTATCACATTCATGGTATTGACATACAGCCTGGCCAGCCACAGGCGATAGGTTTCAAACCTGGCCAGCACTTCGTTGTAATCCAGCGGGCTGTTTTTGCCCAGAGGTTCCATCTGCGGGCCGAGGCACCGGCCGGTTATTTCGTCACGGCCGCCGTTTATGGCCAGCAGCAACAGTTTGGGCATATTGCATCTTGCGCCGAAAAACTGCATCTGTTTGCCCACCTTCATGGCGGATACACAGCAGGCTATGGCATAGTCGTCGCCGTAGTCCTTTCTCATCAGGTCATCATTTTCATACTGTATCGCGTCTGTTTTTATGCTGGTGGCAGCACAGAATTTTTTATAATTTTCCGGCAGGTGTTCTGACCAGAGTATTGTTATGTTGGGTTCCGGTGCAGGGCCCATGTTGTACAGAGTGTTCAGCATGCGGTAGGCTGTTTTTGTGACCATGTGACGGCCGTCCAGACCCACGCCGCCCTCGCTGACTGTAACCCAGTTGGGGTCACCGGCAAACAGCTCGTTGTATTCCTCTGTCCTGAGATGTCTTACCGCCCTCAGCTTTATAACCAGCTGGTCTATCAGCTCCTGAGCCTGCTGCTCGGTCAGTGTTCCGTTTTTTATATCTCTTTCTATATATATGTCAAAAAATGTGCTGACGCGGCCAAAGCTCATGGCGGCGCCGTTCTGTTCCTTTACTGCGCCCAAGTAACCGAAATATGTCCACTGTATTGCCTCGGCGGCATTGAGCGCCGGGCGGGATATATCACAGCCGTACCAGGAAGCCAGGGTTATAAGCTGTTTCATAAATGACAGCTGTTTTGACAGCTCTTCGCTTTTGCGTATGGTTTCTTCATTCATGTCCAGCAGGCCGTTTTTGCGTTTGTCCTCCTGCTTGCATTCTATAAGATAATCCATACCATACAGCGCGATGCGGCGGTAGTCGCCGATAATTCTGCCGCGGCCGTAGGCGTCCGGCAAACCTGTAAGCAGTCCCGCATGCCTTACCGCCCTCATTTCGTCGGAATAGGCGGCAAAAACGCCGTCGTTGTGTGTGGTGCGGTATCTGAATTCGTTTTCCACCTTGTCGCTCAGCTTATAGCCGTAATTTTCGCAGGCAGAACGGGCCATGCGTATTCCGCCGAAGGGGTTCACGCTCCTTTTCAGCGGCCGGTCGGTCTGCAAGCCCACAATAACTTCATTGTCCTTATCTATATAACCTGCGGGAAATGTGAGAATAGAAGCCACGCGCTCGGTGTCGATATCCAGCACGCCGCCTTTTTTCTGCTCTTCTGCCACCAGCGCGGAAAATTTTTCAAATACCTTTTTTGTCCTGTCGCTGGGACCGGCCAGAAAAGCACTGTCGCCGTCGTAAGGGGTGTAGTTTTTCTGGATAAAATCCCTTACATCAATTTCTTTTTCCCAGTTTCCGCCTACAAAACCCAAAGTGTTTCCAAACATATTTTGCCTCCTTTTTTCAAAAAAAGCAAAAACCGCCCGGGCAGCTTTTGCTTGCCCAGACGGTCGACATTCTACACAATCCACCGATCCCCCGTGGTATCCCACTGTTCCGTCAGTTTCGGCAGATTTTAAATTTTAAAGACAATATTATTATATCCGGGTATATCTGCTTTTGTCAAATTAAATAAATATTTAACAAAAAATTTCACATATCAGACAATTTCGGTGTCAAATTCCATATTGTCCTTATCAATGAATCCTTTTTTTACTTTGCAGCCCATCTTCCGGGAAAGTATGTCTGCCAGCCGGTCGCGGGCTGTTTCTATCACCCAACGGTTGTCTGAAAACCCGTCAAGGATAAACAGCAGGTCCTTTGTTTGCCGGCCTATTTTGCCCTCGTCGCTCTGGCGCCATATCCAGCGGCGGGTGCGCACCTTTTTGCCTGTGGCATACACCACTTCCCCTTCGTCCACCGGTTCCCTTTCCCGGGCGCCGAAAGGCAGGAATGTATCTTCGCTGTCCGCTGTCCTGACGCAGAAATCCCCCTCCATGGTGTCCAGGTCATGGGCGCCCACCGGCAGATAATATTTCAGGGATATGGCATTGCCCAGGTCAACTATGGGGTTGATGTGGGGCATACCTTTGTTTTTGGCAATTCTGGTCAGCAATGCTTCGATGCTGCTCATAAATTTGTTGGGGTTTATTCCCAGGGTTTTGAAAGCGTCGCGGTACGGTGCCAGCTCCTTTTCTTCCTTTACGGTTTTGCCGGCAAAATAATCACGGCAGCTGATTATGTTTTCGTCCAGCATTTCGCCGATAAACGGATAATCTTTGCTGTTGTCAACTCCGGAAACGCTCACCAGCCCAAAACACGCTTCGGGCAGCTTTTCAAACACTTTGTCGGTCACATAAAATTTCATACAAAAACCTTTCTTCCCATTGTTTTTTGCCCCGGGTGCACAGCGTACCCGCTACCGCGGCGTCGGGAATACGGTTTGCCGCCCGTCGGGTAATAATCCTTGGGAAAATTGCGCGGGCGCCGTTATAAAGAAAATTATAAACCGACATATAATTTTTTTCAATAATTTTTACAGGGAAAATCGGGTTACTGCCTGCTGTACCGCCACGGCCTGCGCTCCGTTGAGGCCGATTATATACACCTTTTCTGTGGGATATACAAGCTTTACCAGCGCCGGCAGCATCGGCAGAAAAGCCATCGTATGCACACAGCACAGGCTGGATGTATTAAAAACCGTTGTACTTTTTGTAATTCGTCCTGTCCTTTTGACAATACAGCCGGGATAAACATCTATCCTTAATGACCATATACCGCGCCCCAGCCACGCAAGGGCAGCCTCCAGTGCCAGTGCTGTCACCATATCAAAAATCAAGGCGGCGGACAAAGCCAGTGCCAGTGCCCGGCCGGCCAGCACCATACGGCAAAATATCGTAGGCCTGTACATTAAACCCACACCCCCTTTTTACAGCATAGGGCACTTTTGTGTGGGATATACCACCAATTTTATTATATTTATATATAATTCTTATTAATAGCAGTTATACGGAAAAGACATTGCCCGGTATCATGCCTGTCAGGTGTGGAAGAAAATATTGCCTGTACATACAGAAACTCCGTAACTTTTACACACTCCATACCGCATAAAACAAGCAAAAATTTTTAAGGTCAAAAACGGCCACAATGCAAAATATCGTGCAGCCTTGCCCTGTCTGTAAATAAACTGTATTTTCATTTTACTTTTTGTGCCGCAAAAACGAATTTACAGCAGATAACATACAGACCCTGCCCAAAACAAAAAGCGCCGGAAACCCGGCGCTTATATTATTCTTTTTCAAAATTCCGCATACAGGCAGCTGTCGCAGTTGTTACTATCAGCGGATAAACGGTGCCCAGGTACATTGAATATATACCTATATTAAATGCGGCCACCTCCATAAAAGATATGATAAATATCCTGAAAATCGCCATAGCGACCATTCCGCCCAGGGATATCAAAATTATCTTTAATGCATATGAAAGCTGTCCAAAACCCATTACCGCCTTTGCAGCCCTCACTGCCCCTGCTATCAGCATAAGCGGAATTAATGCACGATAAATCCATGTTATTATATCCAAAATTTTATAGGCAATCTTCTGCGTAGGGCTGTGATACGGCAGCGCAGAATTTTCCACTGCCGCATAGTTGCTCTTGGTGTACAAAAAGCTTTCCCACTTTTCAATCTGTCCGGTGGTCACATCACTCAGCTGATTTTCATATCCGGACATATCCTGCCAGGACAGCACATACCACACCGACTGCCATGCGTTTTCCAGTACCATGGGTACATATTCCGCTTTCAGCGGAGGCGTCAGCGTACTGCGGGGAGGCAGTGCATTTTCATCCTTTTCCCGCAGCCGGTTTACCTCACCGGCCAGCTGCTCCCAGAACCGCCGGGCCTTCTGCGGACTTTCATATATACCCAGCTCGTCTGCTGAGCGGCGCAACGCCCAGTAGAAAGAACCGGACTGATAGTCCCCTGTCCGTCCGCTGGCATACCCTTTTTTTATGGCGCTCTCTTCCAGGTAGTATTCAAACTGTTTAAAAGACGGGCAGCCTTCATACATCCTTTGCCTTACATCCTCCGGCACTGCCACCAGCGGATGCCAGTTTTCATGGCTCAGCCTTGTCATGGCGCCGTAACAGTCGGCAAAGGAGCCGCCGTTAAAGTCTGTCAAAGTAAACACATTGTAATATTTATAATTAATACTACAAATTGTCAATACAGATGCAACAGTCAAAACTGTCGGTAAAGCCGTTGATATAAGGCGAAAAGCCTTTTTATCCAGATTTTTATCCAGCAATACAAATATGCCGCCGATCACCGCCGCAGCTATATAAAACGGCAACAGCCAGTATCCGTCTTCCCTGGTTATAAAGGCGGCGGCCATTCCGACACCGGCCAGCAGATAGCATATCACTGCGCCTTTCAAATCTTTTTTCAGTCTTAAAACGGCGCCAGTCATCGCCAGGAAAAACAGCGTGCACAAAGGCGGAAAAATATTGTCACGATATACTCTCAGTGTAAATGCGCCATAAGTTGACGGATTGTATATTATGACAGCGAACAGAACCAGGCGATAAATATTTTTCTTTATCACCGGTGCCAGGGCAAAAACGCCGGCTGCCGCCACCAGTATCCACAGCAGACAGCCGCCGATGAGGTATGGTATTTTTACAATATGCAAAAATGCCATCCAGAGGGCAAAAAACGGATATTTTGACAAAGTCAGCCAGTTGTATTCCCCCAGCCAGTTTCCGGCTACGATGCTGTTTGCCCAGTTGAAATACAGGTCGTCATCAATGGGCGCGGACAGCGGCAGTATGTATATCATCTGCCTGGACGCCAGCCACAGCCTGAACAACACCAGCAGTGTACCGGCGGCCAGGCAGTATTTAATTTTTAAATCCCTGTCTTTTTTCAATATGACCTCTTTCTTATTCTGTGAAACAAAAATACATATTATTTTGTTATCTTTCGCACGCTTTCAACCACATACTGTTTTCTGGTAAACACCAGGTTGAGTATAAGAGAAAGATATTTCAGCACAAAGGCAAACAGCACAAACAGACCGAAAAAGCCCAAAGACACCACCAGCATGGTGGTAGTCCATCCGGCCACCGGATTGGCTGACAGAAACACTGCCACGGTGTACACACCGGCCATTAGCAGTACAAATGACATTATCAGGCTGAATGTAATGCTGATTTTATAACCTATATCCGTAAACAATATAAGGCTGTTCAGCGCCAGGTCCTGCTTTACAGTTTTTTGGCTGTCTGCATATTTCATATCTTCCAGCGGCTTGTAGCATATTTCAGACACCGGCAGACCGCAGGAGGCATATACCGCTTTGCGGTAAACGGTTTTCACGCCCATGGATTTTACCCTGTTTATGCCGCGGCGGCTGATAATGGAAAAACGCTGTGTCTTTATCTTGTAGCTCATGCTGGAAAAAGCGTTGAACAGGCGGTAAAACAGCCTGGAAGTAAACCTGGACACGCCCTGGGGAACGGCAAAAACAATGTCATTGCCTTCCAGGCTTTTGCGGTATACATCCATAACCATCTGCGGCTGGTAATCCAGTACCGGGCTGTCAAATTCCAGCACAAAATCCCCGATAGCCATATCAACACCGGCTGTCATGGAGCTTTCCGCCCCCTGAAAAAACCCGGTTGTTATCAGCGTAAGGCTTTTGACGCTGTTTTCCTCGCAGAATTCTTCCACCAGGCGCACGGTACCGTCGGCGGAAAAATCGTTTACACACACAATTTCATATTTTTCAAAATTTTCTTCCAGCAGTTTGTTCACCCGGCCAAGAAAAGGTTTTACCTCCTTTTCGTTGTCATGCAGGTAAACCACTGCGGAGATGAAATTTTTCTCTTTATTCAAGCTCACCGTCCAGAACCTCCTGTAAATCATATACTGTATTTATTTTGCCGGACAACACACTGACAAAAGCAGGTTTTTTGCTGAAAACCTTTACCAGTGTGGGGCGGCTGTCATCTATTTCGCTGAGTTTGAGAATTGGCTTCATGGAAAACAGCGAGCTGTGATATTCAAAAGCGTATTCGTCTTTCAGATATTTGCGCGCCAGCTGGGACATATATCCCCAGGCGCTTTGGGGCCTGTGGGGGCAGTCGTTGCAGTTGCCCAGATGCCGGGGCGTACAGTAGTCCTCCACGCCTTTCTGACATTCAAAGGTGGGCAGTTTGTCATAACTGGTGACATGGGGGGTAAATGTAACGCTGGTCAGGGAGTGCAGGCCGGTTTTGCCGAAGGGCATAATGGAGAAAAACGGCCCGTCCATAACGGTTATGCCCACATCTTTCAGCCGGTCTGACACTGTGCACAGTATAATTTCGCACAGCTCGTATTTTATCGGAAATGTCTCAAAGCCGGCCAGGCTGTTTATCTGGTTTACGCTGGCATAGGTGCTGTTCAGCACAAAGGGCGCAGTAAAGCTTTCGCCGCTTTTCAAACTGATTTTATATTCATCACCCGTATTTTCAATGGCGGTGATAAAGCTGTCAAAGCGCAGGAATACATTGTCCAGTTTTTCAATGTCAGCCATAAGCTCGTCACGCAGTATCCGCCAGTCATAGGTATATTCCTTGGTCAGAAATGTGCCGTCGCACATTCCCTCTTTGAAATACTTTGTATTGGATATGCTTTCACAGGGTATCTGTGTATCTGCACAGAATTTTTCAAACTGCTGTTTGTCAGTCCAGGAAAAATTGGCGCTGGTGGCATAAATTTTTGTAAAATCATCCTTTATACTGTCCGGATAATCGGCACAGAACCTGTCAAAATATCCTCTGCTTTTGGAAGCAGTGGACAGACTGCGGGGATAATGATAGCCCATGTGAACACGGGCCTGGTTTATGTATGTGGCACGGGAAAAAGGATGGCTGTCACATTCCAGCACCAGGATTTTTTCGCCTTTTTTGCCGCAGTACACCGCGCTGTACAGTCCGTACAGCCCGGCGCCTATTATTATTTTATCGTAGTTCATTTTTCACCTTTTTGTCTTTTGGGTTTATATCTGCCGGCCGCATTGGCTAAAAGTATCTTCATCAGCTTTACATTGCCTTTTATGGGGCTTATTTTTGTGGGTACCTTGCCGTCGTTGGGATAGGCCCTGGTCACCGGGACTTCGCAGGTTTTCATTCCCAGCTGCGACGCCCTGACAGACAGATAGGCCAGCAGTTCGTAACTGCTGAAAACATTTCTGAACGGCTGAACAGCAGGGTGCGTAAGGTATTTTTTGGAATAGGCGCGGAAATTGTTTGTTGTGTCAGTAAACCTTTCCCTGGCTGTTACAGAAATTACCGGTGAATGTATATACTTGACCGCCAGGTATCTGGACAAAGGTGTATTTATGGCCTGTCCCCCTTTTATAAATCGGGAGCCCCGCACATAATCATATCCCTCATCCAGTTTTTTTATAAACTTTCTTACATCCTCTATACTGTCTTTGTTGTTGCCGTCAATGGTGATAATTCCGTCGTATCCTCTTTTCAGCGCCCAGTAAAAGCCCATACGCAGCTGTGCCCCCTGTTTTCCGGGACCTTTCTTCACCAGCAGGGTGTTTACACCCATGGCCTGTAACATATCTTCATCAGTGGACCCGTCGGTGGAACCTCCGTCGCATATAACTATATCACAGATGGTGTGCACTTTGTTCATTCGCCGCCTTACCAGTTCCAGGCGGATGTTGTCCCGCTCGTTGATTATGGGGATACACAGGCAATATCTGGAATTTTTTTCGCTGTATTCAAAACAGTCAAAATCCGGCACGCCGTTTATATTTCTATATTCCATCAAAAAACCTCTTTACAAACAAAATTGTTTCTTTTACCTTTTCAATGTCGCCGGGGTTTTTCATCTCCAGTGACAGGTATTTGTCCCAGCCGGTTTTACCCAGCGCCTTTTTCAGCGTTTCCAGCTCCCGGCAGGGATAAACCGGCGCCAGGGACGGTGCGCTGATGTGTATGTGATTGATTATATTTTTATATGTTTTTACCACATGGGGATTTTCTTTGTTGTATATCACAGTGCCCATGTCGGCGTTTACCCCCAGGCCGGGGCTGTCTGCCTGCTTTACAAACTCGCAGGCATCCTTGGTAAAATTCAAAAAATTTGTATTGTATATCGAAGGGTTAGCTTCCATTGCCAGAACGGTGTTATGCCGCCGGGCAAAATCTCCCAGCCGGCGGAAAAATTCCAGCGCAATTTGGTAGTTTTCCTGCGTCTGCCGGGGCATATTCCTGTTTTTCGGGCAGCCGAAAACAATGTTTTTTATACCCATGCTTTCGGCAAACAATATCGCCTTTTTGGTATATTCAGTCAGAAACCGCCTGTCCTCCCGGCCGGCAAATATGTTTTTGTCTATGCCGTACCATATACTTTGCATGCTGGACACTTCCAGTCCGTACCTGTTTTTCAGCATCGCGGCATATATGTGGGCCGTTTCCAGGTTGTCATAAGGGTTTTCAAACAGCCTGGTGGGGGCAATTTCCAGCCCCTGTATTCCGTTTTCAGCCAAAAAAGCGTACATCAGCCCGTCGTTTTCCTTGTCCCAGGCTATGTTGGACACCGAAATTTTCATTTCATTTCCTCCACAAACTCCTTTATATCGCCGCAGACAAATTCCCGACTTTGTATATATCCGTCACCGCGGCCGAAAAATTCTGCATATTTTGTCCTGAAATCGTAATAAGGCGGCTTGTCTGTTACATGGTTTACAAACTCTTTGCCTGTCAGCATTCTGTACAGCCGGCCTATTTCTACCGGCTGTGTGGCAATATTCATCACCCTTATGTCATTATCCATAATAGTCTGTATATCTTTATATAAATATTTCAAATTGTAATATTGGAAAACACCGCGGCTGTCGGTAAAATTGAGGGCAGAAAATCCCACATTTTCCAGCACTTTTTTCAGCTGCCGGCGGTCAATATCCGCTTTTACCCGCCAAAAACCGTCACCTCTGTCCGCATAATAATCGTATATGCTCCGGTCAATGCCGGCAAGGGATGCGATTTTGGCATCGGTAAGCAAAGAGGGAATGTAATTTATAAAATCATATATAAAATTTTTCTTTATATTTTTTCCGTACAAACCCGGCAGGCGCACTATATGACAGTCTTTTACCGCCTGTGCCGCCATATCTTCCAGGGCAGCGCGGTTTTTGCCGTAGGCGTTCACGGCGTCCGGCTTATCATCCTCGGTTTTGCCGGAGGGATTCCGAAAGACATCCACAGTGGATATAAGCACCAGCTTTTTCGGCCGTATCTTTTTAATATTTTCCCGGGCATTTTCTATTATTTCCAGATCCTGCCGCGGGTTTTTGTCGGCTATAAATTTCCGGGCCGGAACACCTGAATAATACAGCACATCCGGACAGCTGCCAAAGGCCTGCCGTATATTTTTGGAATTATACACCGCCCCGAAATCTCCGTACATATTCAGGTTTGAGCCCACAAAACCTGTATATCCTACCAATGCTCTCATACTGTACACCTTTACTTTTATAGATATTCTGCGCTATTATAATATAGTATTATACCCTTTTACGGCTATATCGTCAATTTTTTAAAGGTATTTATATATTTCAATTCTGTAAATTTTTTCAACATTTTTGATTATAAGTGTGGAAAACTTTTTGTTGACTAAAAAGTTTTAATAATGTATAATCTTTCCACAGGGAATGAAGTTCTCCCTTAGATTTATATTTTAAACCGCTTTTACAGCTAATGACTTCTGCGTTTTAATTCGCAGGAGACATTGGCTTTTTTTGTTTTCAGGAGGTTTTTATGATTTTCAGTATCGCAATAATTTTACTTTCCGGCATCATTGCCGGCAGACTGGCAGAAAAGGCCGGCCTGCCCTCTTTGCTGGGCATGATTTTGGCCGGCATAGCCATAGGGCCGTTTTGCCTTGACATTGTGGACAGCCGGCTGCTTGATATTTCACGGCAGCTGCGCACCATAGCGCTGATAATAATTTTGGCCCGCGCCGGCCTTTCGCTGGACATGAAGGTCCTCAGAAGGCTGGGACGCCCGGCTTTGCTGATGTGCTTTTTGCCCGCCTGTACTGAAATAGCCGCCATGGCACTGCTGGCTCCGTTATTTTTTGACATAAGCGCCCTGGACGGAGCCATTATCGGCACCATAACAGCCGCCGTATCCCCTGCGGTTATTGTACCTAAAATGATAAAACTCAGCAACGAAGGCGCCGGTATGGAAAAAGGCATACCACAGCTGATACTGGCAGGAGCTTCGGTGGATGATGTTATCGTAATTGTCCTGTTTTCCGCCTTTGCATCCCTTTCCGCCGGCGGCAGCTTTTCTCTTTCCCGGTTCGCCCGGATACCTCCCGCAATATTTATAGGTCTTTTGGCCGGGCTGGCAGCAGGATATATCATCGGCAGGGCCTGACATTTTTCACCCTCAACAAACCGGTACAGATAATACTTCCGTTATGCGCAGCCTTTATACTGTACAGCGCCGAAGATTTTCTCTCTGCTTTTATCCCCTTTTCCGGTCTTATTGCCGTTATGGCTATGGGGCTGGCATTGCAAAAAAGCCGGCCGGAAAAACTGCCCCTTTTATCCGGTGCCTGGGCTGATATATGGGCACTGGCTCAGATAGTGCTGTTTGTGCCGGTGGGCACTGCGGTCAGCCTGCCTTATGCCATGGGCGCAGGTATCTCAGCCGTTGTGCTTATATTGCTTATACTGCCTATTCGCTGTATCGGCGTACAGGCCTGCCTGGTGGGTACAGACCTGAATTTCAAAGAAAAGCTGTTTGTGTCCCTGGCATACCTGCCAAAAGCCACTGTGCAGGCCGCCATGGGCGCGGTCCCGCTGGCAATGGGTCTTTCCTGCGGCAGCCTTGCCCTTACCATGGCGGTGCTGGCAATACTTATCACCGCCCCGCTGGGCGCATTCCTGATTGATAAATTTTACAGAAAATTATTGTACTGACAGCAATTTTTCGCTATAAATATTGATTTTTTATGAAATTTTGGTAAAATATTTTTCTCCTCTCCTTTCTTCGACAATTTTTTCCCATTGTCATGTGTAGAATATAGTCATAAATTGATGTTTGATTTATGGATCAATGTCAAAATCAATACAGTGATAAGGAGAATTTTTATGAACGACTATAAGGAGCTGTATTTTTATCTTTTCAACCGTATAACAGACATGAACGAAGCATTGATGGAAATTCAGAAAAAATGTGAAGAAATGTACATAGACTCCGAAATTGAAAGAGATCTGGACGAAACAGAGCGTACAAGCCTTTCTTTTCAAAAGTAAACAAAAAATTGTATTTTTTGCACACAAAAAACCCCCGCAAAAGCGGGGGTTTTTATTTTATGGCAACTGATTATTTGTTGGGAACCAGTTTTTCTTTGCCGCCCATATAAGGCTGCAAAACTTTCGGGATATTTACAGTGCCGTCGGCCTGCAGATTGTTTTCCAGGAATGCTATCAGCATACGCGGCGGAGCAACACAGGTGTTGTTCAGTGTGTAAGCCAGCTGTGTCTGTCCTGTCTTTTCGTCTCTGTAACGGATTCTCAGTCTGCGTGCCTGAGCGTCACCCAGTGTGGAGCAGGAGCAAACTTCAAAGTATTTCTGCTGACGGGGGCTCCATGCCTCTATGTCACAGCTCTTTACTTTCAGGTCAGCCAGGTCGCCTGAGCAGCATTCCAGCTGACGGACAGGTATATCCAAAGAACGGAACAGTTCAACAGAGTTATTCCACATTTTTTCATACCAGTACATGTGGTCTTCCGGTTTGCAGACAACGATCATTTCCTGTTTTTCAAACTGGTGAACACGGTACAGACCTCTTTCTTCCAGACCATGAGAACCTTTTTCCTTGCGGAAGCAGGGGCTGTAACTGGTCAGTGTGATAGGCAGCTGAGCGCCGTCCAGTGTCTGGTCTATAAAGCGGCCGATCATTGTATGTTCTGATGTGCCGATAAGGTACAGGTCTTCGCCTTCTATTTTGTACATCATGGCTTCCATTTCGGGGAAGGACATAACGCCTTTAACCACATTGCCGTGCATCATAAAGGGAGGAATTACATAGGTAAATCCTTTGTCTATCATAAAGTCACGGGCGTATGCCAGGACAGATTCGTGCAGGCGGGCGATATCGCCTACCAGATAGTAGAAACCGTTGCCGGCAACTCTGCCTGCGGATTCCAGATCCAGGCCGCCGAAGCTTTCCATGATTTCTGCATGGTGAGGTATCGGATAATCCGGCACTACCGGTTCGCCGAAGTGCTGTACATCCACATTGTGGCTGTCGTCGGGACCTATCGGAACAGAAGGATCTATGATATTCGGGATTGTGTACATTATCTCCTGAATTCTTTCTTCCAGCTTTGCTTTTTCCTCTTCCAGTTTTGCCAGCTCGTCTTCGTCAGCCTTTACAGCGGCCATGTTGGCGTCAATTTTTGCCTGGATTTCGGCTTTCTGTGCGTCGTCAGCAGCTTTTTTCAGCTGTCCGAACAGTGCGCCGTTTTCCTTTGACAGTTTGTTTCTGGCTGCTTTCAGCCGGTCACCTTTGCCCTGGGTGTCGCGTCTTTTGGCATCCAGCTCGATAACTTCGTCAACCAGCGGAAGTTTTTCGTCCTGGAATTTCTTTTTGATATTTTCCTTTACCAGTTCGGGATTTTCACGAACAAATTTGATGTCTAACATTTTAAGCTCCTTTATTTTAATTCTTTCAAATGTTTTATTTCTTTTCCAGCAGGTTTGCCAGTTCCAGCAATTGTTCCTGACTGTTGAAGGTTATGTTCAGGCTGCCTTTGCCGTCTTTATAATTTATCTTTACCGGCGTGCCGTGAATTTCGCTCAGTGCTATTTCCACTTCTTTTACTATTGACGGCACCTTTACGGCTTTGGGCGGTTTTGCCTGTTTTGTCATTGATTTTGCCAGCAGTTCGCACTGTCTTACAGACAGATTCTTGTCCGCGCTTATCTTTGCCAGCTCTTTCTGCTGTTTTTCATCCGGCAGTGACAGTATTACCTTTGCATGTCCCAGGCTGATTTTGCCTGTTTTCACCAGCCGCAGCACTTCCTCGGGCAGATTGAGTATCCTCAAACTGTTGGCAATGCTGGAACGGGGTATAGACAGCTTTTTGCTGATTTCGTCCTGAGTCAGGTTGAAACTGTCCATCAGGCTTTTATACCCCAGTGCCACTTCCACCGGGTCCAGGTCCTCCCTTTGCAGATTTTCAATCAGCGCAATTTCTTTGGCGCTTTGGGTGGACACATCTTTTACAATAGCGGGAATTTCCGTAAGCCCTGCCATTCTGGCGGCGCGGAATCTTCTCTCGCCCGCTATTATTGTATATCTGCCGATACCGTTTGGCATCAGAACTATGGGTTGGAGAACGCCATGCTCCAATATAGACCGGCACAGCTGCTCCAGGCTCTGGCTTTCAAAACTTTTTCTGGGCTGGTGCGGGTCAATGTCTATATCTGATAACTTTACACTGGATGCCGAGGCATCCGAGATTTGCTGTTCGCTGGTCAGAAACAGCGAATCCAAACCCCTCCCCAAACCGGTATTTTTCTTTGCCATGGGCATCTTCCTTTCTGTGTTTATATATCAGCCTTGCGGCGTCATTACATAATATGATACTACTTATACAGTCAAATAACAAGTAAAAAATTGCATTTTTATAATATTTTGACTGTCTGTATACATTTTATCTTTTGTTTTGTGACAAAAACTCCCGGGCCAGTTCCATATAGCTTTTTGCCCCGCGGGAAGCCGGGTCGTAATAATTTATCGGCTGACCGAAACTGGGCGCTTCGGACAGGCGCACATTGCGCGGAATTGTGGTTTTGTACACCTTGTTCGGGAAATATTTTTTGACCTCTGCCACCACCTGCAATGTCAGGTTAAGGCGGGAATCAAACATGGTCAGCAGTACGCCTTCTATATCTATATACTTATTATAGTGCTGTTTCACCAGTCTTATGGTGTTCATCAGCTCCGAAAGACCTTCCAGCGCAAAAAATTCGCACTGTATAGGCACCAGGACAGTGTCGGCGGCGCTTAGCGCATTTATTGTCAGCAGGTCCAAAGCCGGAGGACAGTCAATAAATATAAAATCATAATTATCGCTGACTTTGTTCAGCGCATTTCTCAGTCTGGCATGGCGGTTTTCCAGCTCCACCAGTTCCACCACAGCGCCGGAAAGCCTTATAGATGAGGGCAGCACATCCACCTTGTATGGAGTTTTTATTATTGCACCCTTTACATCATCGCCGTCCAGCAGTACCGAATATGTGCTGTGTTCCAGGCCTCTTTTGGATATGCCAAAACCGGAAGTTGTGTTTCCCTGGGGGTCCAGGTCCACCAGCAGCACCTTTTTTCCCAACTCTGCCACGCAGGCCGCAATATTCACCGCAGTGGTGGTTTTGCCCACGCCGCCTTTCTGATTGGCCACAGCTACTATTTTTGCCAAACTTATCCCCCCTGTTTTCTGTATGATATCATTTTATCACACCCCGCACTTTTTTTAAAGCATAATTTGAAAAAATGTTCTATGTGGAACAAATTTTATCCTTTATTCAATTTTTTGCCGACAAAAAATTGAATTTTTCATTGTTCTTCATCAAATTATCTTTGTTTTTTTGAGAAAAACAATAAAAAAATACCGCAAATTGCCGTAATCTGCGATATTTTTTTCTGTAAAAAAAACTTTTTATATGCTATTTTAAAAGTATAAAACAGGAAAGGAGAAAAAATATGTTTGCCACGGCGTTTAAAACCAAAGCCGAAAGTCCCGCAATAAAGGGTGAAGGCGTGATACAGCAGATACCTGTCAGCGACATACTGCCCTGCCCCTATCAGCCGCGAAAACTGCTGAACAAGCAAGCCCTTGAAGACCTGGCACAGAATATAAAAGAAAACGGAATATTGCAGCCACTGACTGCCACCAGAACAGCCGGCGGAAAATATCAGCTTATCGCCGGACACCGCAGGCTGCTGGCCGCCTCAAAAGCCGGGCTGGAAACCGTTCCGGTAATAGTTATGGACAAAACACCGGAAGAAGTGGCGGTGTTGGCTGTAATTGAAAATCTGCAAAGGGAGGATCTGAATTTTTTTGAACAGGCGGCCGCAATTCAGTCCCTTATGGTAAATTTATCCCTTACTCAAAGCGAAGTGGGGCAAAAACTGTCCCTCAGCCAGCCGGCAGTGGCCAACAAGCTGAAACTTTTGCAGTTTTCCAAGGCACAGCAGATGAAAATACTGGCTTTTAACCTTACAGAGCGCCATGCCAGGGCTATCGCCCGCCTGCCGGGAGAATTGCAGGACAAGGCCACTGACCATATAATAAAACACAACCTCAATGTCAGCGCCACCGACAGATATGTAAACAGCCTGCTGGCCCCTGCCAAAAAGGCCAAGCGCACTACGGTCATAAACATCAAGGACATCAGGATATTTACCAACACCATAACCAAAGCGGTAAAGCTGATGCAAAGCGCCGGCGTAGGTGCCCGGATGTCCCAGCAGGAAAATGATGATTATATCACCTATCAGATAACAGTGCCAAAGGCACGCAAACGGTAATTAAAAGCATTGCTTTTAATATAAATAATTCAAATCAGTTGTCAACCATTCTATTAACCGCAAAAACGCCCTTCGGGGCGTTTTTTGTTCCATGTGGAACAAATATATATCGCAGGCTTTAACCTGTCAGAGAATATACTCCCCCTTTTATTATATATTCAGCCTACTTAAACCTTTATTACTGAAAATATATATTTTTTACATGAATAAAAACCGGCATATACTGCCGGTTTTAATCATAATAAATATTTTGTGTTTCTTACAGCGGTGATTTGTTTATCTTTCCGCCGTTTCTGGGATATGCCGGCGGTGTAGGTTTTACCTTTTTGCAGATAATCAGACTCCTGTGGCTGCCGTCGGGCAGGGTAAAATTTTCTGTCCTTTCATACTTTGCGCCCAGCTTTTCGATAGCTGTATGCGCCCAGGCCAGTTCCTGCCGTCCGTCACCCTTCATGGCGATAAAATAGCCGCCAACCTTTACCAGCGGTATGCAGTATTCCGCCAGCACTTGCAGGTTTGCCACCGCGCGGGCGGTAACCACATCATATTTTTCTCGCCAGGCTTTTCTGGCGGCCTCTTCCGCCCTTTCCTTGATAACACTGCCCTGCAAGTCAAGGCTGTCCAGCACATACTGCAAAAATGTGCAGCGTTTTCCGGTGGGCTCTATCAGGGACAGTTCTGTTTCCGGCTTAAAAATTTTAGCCACTATACCGGGAAAACCGGCTCCGGTGCCCACATCGGCCACACTTCCCTTTACCAAAGGACTGGCCGCAAACAGCAGACTGTCCAGAAAATGTTTTTCTTCTATTCCCTGTGGGTCGGTTATGGCGGTAAGGTTTACCTTTTCATTATAGCTTACCAGCATTTCGGCATATCTGTCCAGCATTTCTGTCTGCTGTTCTGTCAGCTGTATGTCATAGGCGGACAAAGTCCGGGCAAATCTGGTTTTGTCTATCATACATTCTCCTGTTTTTTCATTTCTTTCATTTTAAGTTCCAGCAGAAGGGCTGAAATATCACTGGGGCTTACACCCGGTATCCTGGACGCCTGACCCACATTGGCCGGGTTTATCTTGGCCAGCTTTTCCCTGGCTTCCATGCGCAGTCCCTTCATGGCGCTGTAATCAATACCCCGGGGGATCAGGGTGCTTTCCAGCTTTTTGGTCTGGTTTATCTGTGCCATCTGGCGTTTTACATAGCCGTCATATTTTATATAAACTTCCACCTTTTCAGCAATAAAGGGAGTAATGCCCTCTCCTTCGCCGATGACCTTCACCAGGTCGGCATAGGTTATTTGGGGGCGCTTTAAAAATTCGCTGGCGCGTACACCTGTTTTCAGCCCTTCCAATCCCTTTTCTTCCAGCAGCTGCTGCACCTGTGAGGGTTTTATGGTTATGGCGGAAATTCTTTCTATCTCTTTTTCTTTCAGCCGTATAACCTGGTTGTAATACCGCCATCTTTCATCATCCACCAGGCCTATCTGCCTGCCCAGGGGCGTCAGGCGCTCGTCGGCGTTGTCCTGGCGCAGGTACAGACGGTATTCACTGCGGCTGGTCATCATTCTGTACGGGTCCATAACCCCTTTGGTTATCAGGTCGTCAATCAGTGTTCCGATATAAGAAGACTGCCTTGACAGGGTAAATTCATCCTTGCCCTGCAATTTCAGCGCGGCGTTTATGCCGGCTATCAGGCCCTGGGCCGCCGCCTCCTCGTATCCGCTGGTGCCGTTGAACTGTCCGGCGCCGTACAGGTGAGGATAGTTTTTAAATTCCAGCGTGGCTTTCAGCTCCAGCGGGTCCACACAGTCATACTCTATGGCATAGGCCGGTCTTTCCACTTCCAGGTTTTCCAGCCCTTTTATGGTTTTGTAAAATTCCACCTGAACTTCTTCCGGCAATGATGAGGACAGACCCTGCAAATACATCTCATCAGTATCCAGGCCGCAGGGCTCCACAAAAAACTGATGGCGGGGCTTGTCGGAAAATCTCATCACCTTGTCTTCCAATGACGGACAGTATCTGGGGCCTATACCCTCAATCTTGCCGCCGTACAACGGAGAACGGTGTATATTTTTCATTATCACTTCATGGGTTTTTTCATTGGTGTAGCATATATGACAGGGCAGTATATTTTTTACCTCGCCTCTGGTCATAAATGACATAGGCACCGGGTGCTCGTCACCGTACTGTATCTCCATCTGTGAAAAATCTATACTGCGCTTGTTTACCCTGGCCGGGGTGCCGGTTTTAAAGCGGCGCAGAGGTATACCCGCCTCTTTCAGACAGTCGGACAGAGCCAGCGCAGAATGGTGACCGTCAGGGCCGGAATAATAACTGGCATCGCCCACATAAATTTTGCCGGTCAGATATGTACCTGTGGCGATTACCACCGCCTTGGTGTCATACTGGGTGCCCAGCTGAGTGATTATGCCGGTGGGCTGTCTGTTTTCATCAAACAGTATTTTGCACACCTCCGCCTGTTTCAGGTCAAGGTTTGGGGTGGTTTCCACCAGTTTTTTCATATATACATGGTATTTCTGCCTGTCGCTTTGCACCCTAAGGGAATGTACCGCCGGGCCTTTGCCCAGGTTCAGCATCCTGGTCTGCAAACTGGTTGCGTCGGCAGCTATTGCCATTACACCGCCCAGCGCGTCAATCTCCCTTACCAGGTGTCCTTTGGCTGTGCCGCCTATGGCCGGGTTGCAGGGCATGTTGCCCACACCGTCCAGTGTCAGCGTAAACAGGGCGGTTTTACAGCCCAGTCTGGCGCTGGCAACAGCCGCTTCAATTCCGGCGTGGCCTGCACCGATAACAATTACATCATAAGTTCCCAAAACCATATAAAACTCCTTTAAAAATGTTTATGTTAACTTTGCAATCCCTTTCACCGATTGTAAGCAAACTGAAAAATTATCTTAATAAATTTAAGTATTTTATTTATTTTTCTTTATCATAATAAAATTAGTCAACTGTATGCCATGTCTTGTCACTTGTTGTGATTTGACTGTCCCGTACCCCATTTTTTCAAAAAACGGGCGGGCGGTCAGCGACCGATGCACCGAAAAACTGTCCAGGCCGCTCTGCTCTTCCAGCATACGGCAGATCAGACGCGCTATACCGCGGCGCTGGTAGTGCCTGTGCACATACAGCCTGTCCAGATAGCCGGTGCTGTCCATATCGCCGAACCCCACCAGCTTTTCACCGTCAAAAACCAACAGGCTGTTATGCCGGCTGAAAGATTTATCCCACCGTTCAATGTCAGGCCGTCCGTCTGCCCAGGCATCCAGCTGCCGCCGGGTGTAATCCGCCCGGTTGACAGTGTGCACCGTATCATAAAACAGCCGGGCCATATCCGGCAAAAAACGGCTTTCATATTTTTTAACAATAAATTTATCCATATTATTTACCTACGCAGAATTTGGAGAACACCTCGTTTACCACCTCGTCGGAAACATTTTCCCCAGTGAGGGAGTATACTGCATATAAGGCCTCGTCCACACACACGCCTATTATATCCAGGCTGAAACCTTCGCAAAATCTGTCATAGGCATCGGAAATGGAATTGAAGGCAGTTCTCACCGCGTCATACTGTCTTTCGTTTACCACGGCGCCGGCGGTCATGTCTATATCAGCCAGGCCGATAACTTCCAGCACCCGGTTTTCAAACTCTTTGGACAGATAAAAATCCTTTGCGGTTATATAAAGTATCTTTTTAAAGCAGTGGGCAATTGAAGAAATATCAAACTGCTGGTTTAAGTCCTGCTTGTTGACTATGGCAATGCTGTTAAGGCCTGCGCATCTGTTTGCCAGGTCTATATCCTGTTCTTCTATGGGCAGACTGCCGTCAAAAACACAGAAAACCAGGTTTGCCCCTTCCAGCCTGTCGATGGAACGCTGTATGCCAATGGCCTCCACCTCGTCATCGGTGTTTCTTATGCCGGCGGTGTCCCGCAAAATCAGGTTTACTCCGCCCAGGATTATCTCCTGCTCCACCACATCCCTGGTGGTCCCGGCTATTGGGGTGACTATCGCTTTTTCAAAGCCGGACAGGGCGTTCAGCAATGTGCTTTTGCCCACATTGGGTTTGCCCACAATGGCGGTGTGCACACCCTGTTTTATCTTTGCCCCGGCGTCGTAACCGTCCATCAGCCTTTGCAGCCGGTCTTTACAGCGGCACAAAATCTGCTCCACCTCCCGGTCGCTCACCTCTTCCACTGCTTCTTCCGGGTAATCGGTATAGGCGGAAATATGTCCGGCCAGCGCCAGCAGGTCATCCCTTATGGCGGCGGCTTTTTTGTACAGGTGGCCTTCCAATGCACTTCTGGCGGCATTCATTGCCTGGGCGCTGGTGGCCTCTATCATCTCCATTACACCCTCCGCCTGGGTCAGGGTCATTTTTCCGTTGAGAAAAGCCCTTTTTGTAAATTCACCGGCGGCGGCAGGTTTGGCACCGGCCTCGTAACAGGCTTTCAACAGCCGGTCTGCGGCGGCAGAACCTCCGTGACAGCTTATCTCCACCACATCTTCACCGGTGTAGCTTCTGGGCCGGCGGAAAAACAGCGCAACTGCCTGGTCCACCTCCTGCCCTTTTCTGTAAAAGGAGCCGAACATGGCGGTATAACCTTTCCGCTTTTCCACATCTTTGTTTTTTGAAAAAGGCACAAAAACCTTTTTGGTTATTTCATAAGCCTTTTCGCCGGAAATCCTCACACTGCACAGAGCGGCTTTGCCCGGGGCGGTGGCTATGGCGGCTATGGTTTCGCTCACTGAAAACACTCCTTTTTGCACAATTATCTAACATATCATTTTATCACAAACATCAGCCGGTAACAACTGTTATTTTATACATATTTATATATGCCAATAGCTGTTCATCCCGCTCATAAATATCTTTGCCCCCGCCGGCACCTGGGTAATGGCGTTGTAAACATTGTAATAGTCCCCCGCCCCCATGGACAGGCACGCGGCGCCAAAACCTGCGAAAAAAGTCAGCTGCGGCCGTGCCATAAAAATCACAAAAGGTATCAGCCCGAAAACTATATTGGGCAGCAGTGACATAAACACAAACCTTGTCTTGCTCATATCTTCTGTGCCGGTGACAAACATCATCCCCTGCTTTAAATTGCTGTACAGGAAAACCTCACCTTTAAAACACAGCCGGTGCAGCAGCTCGTGAAAAATAATAGTTATGTTTGACGCAAGCAGTCCCCAGCCCAGCGGCATCAGCTTCACGCCCAAAAAACCGCCCGGCCTGAAAAACAGCCTGGCGGCCACAGCCCCAAGGCAAAGGGCCAGTATTCCCAGAGCCATGCCGTTGGCAAAGGCGGCCAGCTTTGTCATGTCATCAATCTCTTTAAATTTAACGGCACCTTCAACCTGCCTTGCAGGCAGGGCTGATGGGTCACCTTTATATCTTCCGCCCATTGTCAGTTTCATAAATTTTTCTCCTGCTCCATCTGACTTATATATGAATAAATATTTCGGATTTTCTCACAGCCTGTTATGACAAACGGCCGCCGGCTTTTGTATCCGCCGTTTATATTTTCTCCCGGTTTTGCCCCAAGGCGTTTTACAGTGTATATGTACACCGGCTCAGACCGGGTCTGTTCCGAGGGCTGACAAAGCATAGCTACGCCGGCAAACTCACTGTCAGAGCTTGTTTTCTGCTTTGCAATATACTCTGCCGCCGCCCTGTGCTGGCTGTCACATAGAAAAGGCTTCTGTCCTTTTGTATTGACAAAACCTTTCATATTTCCATTTTTGCTGACAAAATAATATATTTCTTTCATATTTTTTATACTTATAGTAATTTTGTTTTTGAATATTGCAATATATAAAATAAGAGGTGAAAACTCACCTCTTACCTTTATTTATTCTTCAATGTCCCGGATTGTGTCAGCCTGTTCTTCTTGTTCCGGCTGCTCGTCATCGGTTTCATCTTCACGCATTGTCACAGCAAATGTAACAACCTTGTCATCTGCACCCAGACGCATAACCTTTACACCTGCGGCATAGCGGCTTTGCAGCGCTATGTCATCAGCATGCATGCGAATAATTATACCGCCAAGAGAAATAATTATAACATCTTCTCCGGGGTTTACAATGCTTACGCCGGCCACATATCCGCCTTTGTTCACATCGTAGTTTCTCACGCCCTTGCCGCCGCGGCTTTGCAGGCGGTATTCTTCCACATCGGTCATACGGCCTTTGCCGTCCTCTGTTATGGTCAGCAGTCGGCTGCCTTTTTTGGCAATACCCATGCCCACAACCACATCATCACCGGACAGCTCTATGGCCTTTACGCCGCGGGCGCTTCTGCCCACCAGGCGCACATCCTCTTCGCTGAATTTTATCGCCACACCGTTTCTGGTGGCTACAATCAGCTTATCACTGCCGCTGGTTACCCTTGTCCAGGCCAGTGTATCCCCTTCGTCCAGTGTAATGGCTATCAGGCCGGACTTTCTCACATTGCCGTACTGTTCCAGCGGTGTGCGTTTGATGATACCTTTCTGGGTTACCATCACCAGGTTGCCGCCCTCGTCCTCGCCGGTGGGGATTACATTGGTAATTTTTTCATCCGGCTGTAACTGCAGCATATTCACAATGTTTATGCCGCGGCTCTGACGGCTGCCTTCCGGTATTTCATAGCCTTTCAGGCGGTAAACCCTGCCTTTGTCAGTGGCAAACATAATGTAATTATGAGTTTTGCATATAAACAGCTCTTTCACATAGTCCTCATCGCGCCTGGACATACCGCTGATACCGCGGCCGCCGCGTTTCTGTGCCTGATATGTGCTTTTGGGCTGGCGTTTTACATAGCCGAAATTGGTAAATGTAAATACACATTCCTCATTTGGTATCAGGTCTTCTATATCAACTTCGCCGCTGACATGGGCGATTTCTGTTCTTCTTTCGTCGCCGTACTTCTGCTTTATCTGCTCTATGTCGGCCTTTACCTGCTGCAAAACCATGTTGTGGTCAGCCAGGAATTTTTCATAATAGGCTATCTTTTCCGCCAGCTCTGCCAGCTCTGCCTCTATTTTTTCCCTTTCCAGGCCTTGCAGTCTTCTCAGCTGCATGTTGAGTATGGCGGTAGCCTGAACTTCCGACAGCTCAAAGCGCGCCATCAGTTTTTCTTTGGCGTCGTCATAGCTGGAACGGATAATGCGTATAACTTCGTCAATGTTGTCGCTGGCAATCTTCAATCCTTCCAGCAGATGCTGTCTTTCCAGAGCTTTTCTCAGGTCAAACTTTGTCCTGCGCACCAGCACTTCGCACTGAAAATCAATGTATTTTGTCAGCATGGTTTTCAGGTCCATTATCTTCGGTACGCCTTCATCCAGCGCCAGCATGATAACACCCACTGTGCTTTGCAGTTCGGTCAGTGAATACAGATGGTTTAAAACTATCTGCGGGTTGGCCTC
>CASFSP010000080.1 GCA_949297385.1 uncultured Oscillospiraceae bacterium | reverse complement strand
CGCCGCTGTGATACACTCTTACCATTTGACCCATGTGGCAGTAAATGCCAAACCGGTCCAGCACAAATACATCTGCGACTTCACCTTCAAAGTCAAAGGATATATTTTCGCCCTTTTCAGTGTCGTATATGGTCAGACTGCCGTTTTCGCCGTCCAGACCCATAAGTTCGCCGACGGCGTATTCCCCGTCAAAAGCCGCTTTCAGGCCGGCGTAGGGGTTTTCCTGCCCGGAAAGGGAGGTTTCTTCGCTTTGGGTTTGCCGGGATATGCTTTCCGCGCCTTGGGAAGCGGAAGAACTGTCCGATGTGCTCCGGGGGTTGTTTTCCCGGCAGGCGCACAGGCTCACAGACAGAATAACGGATAAAATAACTGCAAGTTTTTTCACACTTATCACCTCGGTTTAATTATATACCATGACAGCCCTGAGGTCAAAGGAATAAAATGAAAACAGACGGTTTGCGCCGTCTGTTTTTTATTCTGTTACATCTGCTCGGGAATTGTTATGTTCATAATTCTCAGGCAGTTGGCAATGGCATATTTTGTTGCTACGCACAGGGCCAGTCTGGCTTTTGACAGGTTTTCATCATCGCATTTTACCCTGCAAGCGGTGTAAAAGCGGTGGAACCGTGTTGCCAGTGTTATGGAGTATTTGGTGATTTTTGACGGGTCATAGGCCTTGCCGGCGGAGATTATCTCACCGGGCATGTATGACAGTGTCCTTATCAATTCGATTTCTTCTTTCTCGTTCAGCAGTGACAGGTCTGCATTTTCCACGCCCTCTGCGGACAGGTTTTCCCTTTCCAGCCGGCGGAGGATACTGCATATTCTGGCGTGGGCGTACTGTACATAGTATACCGGGTTCTCGCTGTTTTCCTGGATAGCCAGGTCAAGGTCAAACAGCAGGTGAGTGTTGGGCTCGCGGGTGTTGAAGAAGAAGCGGGCGGCGTCGGTGGGCACTTCGTCCAGCAGGTCCACCAGGGTGATGGCCTTGCCGGTGCGTTTGCTCATCTTTATTTCCACTTTTTTGGGTTTGCCGCTTTCGTCCAGTATCACATTGCCGTTTTCGTCCCTGGCGTCGCCCATCAGCTTTACCAGCTGCATCAGCACTACATCCAGCCTGTTTTCGTCCAGACCCAGGGCTTTCATGGCTGTTTTCATCCTGGCCACATGACCGTGATGGTCTGCGCCCCATACATCTATGGCTTTGTCAAAACCGCGGGTTACCAGTTTGTCATAGTGATAGGCTATATCGGCGGCAAAGTATGTGGATATGCCGTTGGCCCTTACCAGCACTTCGTCTTTTTCTTCGCCCAGTGCGGTGCCTTTGTACCACAGCGCGCCGTCTTTTTCATAGGTGTAGCCGTTGTCTGTCAGTGTCTTTATGGCTTTGTCCACATCTCCGCGGTCTCTCATGGCCTGTTCGGAGAACCACACATCATAGCTGATGCGGTATTTTTCCAGGTGCTTTTTCATGTCGGCTATGTTGCGGGGCAGGGCATAGTCAATCAGCGCCTGTTTTCTTTCGTCCAGGGGCTTGTTTACATATTCGTCGCCGTGTATATCGTAAAATTCCCTTGCACGGGCGGTTATGTCGGCGCCCTGATAGAATTTTTCGTCAAAAGGATAGCTTTCGTCAAAAATCTGCATATAGCGGGCTTCCAGGCTGAGACCGAATTTTTCTATCTGGTTGCCGGCGTCATTTATCAGAAATTCCCTGGTGACTTCATGTCCGGACCAGGCCAGGCATTCGGCCAGAATGTCGCCCAGTGCGCCGCCGCGGGCGTTGCCCAGGTGCATGGGGCCGGTGGGGTTGGCGGAAACAAATTCCACATTGTATTTTTTGCCGGCACCAAAGTCAGTTTTGCCGTAGTTTTCCTTGTTTTCCAGCACGGCCTTTACAACGCTTTCAAAATAGCTGTGGTTCAAAAAGAAGTTGATAAAACCGGGGCCGGCCAGTTCTGCCCTGTCAAAAAAGCTGCCTGAAAAGTCGATGTTTTCCAGTATGGCGTTGGCTATCACCCTGGGGTTGGTGCCAAAGCTTCTGGCGTTTACCATGGCGGCATTGGTGGAAAAGTCGCCGTATTTCAGATCCCGGGGAATTTCCACGGTAAATTCTTTCATCGGGCTTTTTTCTTCCAATACTCCGCCGGATACAGCTTTTTCAATGGCTTTGCCGACCATTTCGGCTATCTGGCTTTTGGCCAGATTCATTCCGTCAAATTTTTCCAAATTCACTTTATTGTATCTCCTTAACTTTAACATTTACTGTGTTTTCGCTTATCAGCATTCCGCTGGCGTTAAGACTGTAAGAAAATGTCAGCTCGCCGCCTTTGTCAGAAAGCCTGTTGTCTATGTCAATGCCGTTTATATCCAGCATCAGCGGGCCTGCCGGCGTCTGATAACTGCACAGGTTTATTGCGCCTTTTTCTATTATCAGATTGGTGTTGCCCTGCCGGCCAAACCTTTTCAGCGCCACTCCGCCGTCCCAGGCTTTCAGCGTGGTTGTGCTGCCCTGATATCCGGTGGCTTCGCTTTCTTTATAACATATATAATATTTGTCGCCTTTCTGGTAGAAAGCGCCCACTGTGGTCAGGCTGATGCTGTCGGTTTCACCGTCGGCCTCCATACGGCCGTCAATAGTAATCAAATAGTTTTCTTTCATTCTCAATCCTTTATATCGGCCAGTACTGCCCTGGCATCGCTTCCGGCGCCCAGGAATATGTTGGCTACCTCGTCAAAGCTCTCCGGCCGGCTGGTGACATAATACTGCACGGTGTCCCTGGGTTTGTCGCGGTTCAGGTTAAGTCTGTCCAGCACTCTTTTGGCTTCCAGGGCCGCCTCGTACCCTGCGTCTATCAGCGTCACATCATCGCCCATTATATTTTGGATTATTGCCGATATTATGGGGAAATGGGTACAGCCCAGTATCAGAGTGTCCACGCCGAAGGCCTTTATGGGCGCCAGGTATTCCCTGCACACGCTGTTGGTGATAAAGTTGCCTTCGTCTATGTAGCCTTCCTGCACCAAGGTCACCAGCTGTGGGCAGCCGTTGCTGACTGTCTGTATGTCTTTGTCCAGCGCTTTCAGCCTGTTGGCAAAACTGCCGGACTTTATTGTGGCCGGTGTGCCTATTATACCTATTCTTTTGTTTTTGCTGGCTTTTACAGCCGCGGCCACCGTGGGGCCGATAACATCCACAAAGGGCACCTTCAGGTCCTTTATGGCGCCGGCGGGAACATTGCTGGAAATTGTGCCGCAGGCGGCCACAATAAGTTTTACATCCCTTCGCTGCAAAAAGCTGACATCTTCGTTGGCATATCTGGTCAGGGTTTCTTTTGTGTTCACGCCGTAGGGCATCCTGGCAGTGTCACCCAGGTATATTATGTTTTCGTCAGGGGCCAGTTTCAGCAGTTCTTTGGCGCAGGTCAGTCCGCCTACACCGGAGTCAAATACGCCTATGGGCCTATCTTTCATCCACTGCACCCTCCAATGCCAGAGTAATTATCCCGTCTATCAGCTGCGGATAGCTCATGCCGGAATACTGCATCAGCCGCGGATACATGCTGATTTTTGTAAAGCCCGGCAGGGTGTTTATCTCGTTGAGCAGTATTGTGCCGTCTTCTTTGACAAAAAAGTCAACCCTTGACAGACCTTTGCAGTCCATAACGGTAAAGGCTTTTTTGGCAATTTCGCGGATTTTGTTTCTGGTTTCTTCATCCAGGTGAGCCGGAATGTATGTTTTGCTGGTACCGGAGAAGTATTTGTCCTCGTAATCATAAAAGGCGGCGCTGGCGCCTATTTCGCCCACTTCGCTGGCGATGAGCTCCGGCGGATTGCCGAACACAGCGCACTCCACCTCGTGCCCGCTGACAAACTCTTCAAAAATAACCTTGTTGTCATGGGCCAGGGCGGCGCTTACCGCATCTTTCAGCTGCCGGCGGTCAGCTGCTTTGGAAACACCCACGGAAGAGCCGCTGTTGGCCGGTTTTACAAATATGGGATAGCCCAGTTTTTCTTCAACTCTTTGGGCGATGGCGTCAAAATTGTCCATTTCATAGTCCATCATATAGTCCCATTTGCAGCGGGGTATACCAGCCTGGTCAAAGGTCATGTTGGCGTGCATTTTGTCCATGCACAGCCGGCTGGCGGTAACGCCGCATCCGCAGTAGGGTATGCCGGACATTTCCAGCAGGCCCTGCAATGTGCCGTCCTCGCCGTTCTTTCCGTGAAGAACCGGAAGCACCACATCAATCTTTTCAATGGTTATGTTGGTTCCGTCCATCTTTATCAGACCTTTTGTGGCTCTGTCAGGGCTTATCAGACAGGGAACATTGTCCGGGTGCTCATGCCATGCGCCGCTGATTATCTCATCGGTGGAACCGGGGAAAAACAGCCATCTGCCCTTTTTGGTAATGCCCACTTTGACCACATCGTATTTGTCTGTGGGAATGTTGTCTATCACGCTTTTTGCACTCATCAGGCTGACTTCGTGTTCGTTGGACACGCCGCCGAATATAACGCAAACTTTAATCTTTGCCATAAGTCCTCCGTATATATGAAAAATATATTGTTTTATAAATACTATTATAATATGATAGCATATAGCACCTAAAAAATAAATACCAAATTTTATTTATTTTTCCCCTTTGCTTTGACAAATACAGCAAAAAATTGTAAAATAGAAAACCAATGTGCCCGCACGGAAAAAACGTTGGGTACATGTAGTTTTTTTGCCGTATTTTGTGTTGACTTTGTCAGCAGTATATGGTATATTATTTATACCTCTTTTGAAGGTTTATTTTTTATGCAAAAAATTTTTGCAGGCAAAAGAGGGAGGCTAACTTTAATGGAGGTGCCGATATGAGAGTTAGAATTACACTTGCATGTACAGAATGCAAACAGCGCAACTACGACACAATGAAAAACAAAAAGAACACTCCGGACAGACTGGAAATGAACAAATACTGTCGTTTTTGCAAAAAACACACTCTTCACAGAGAGACTAAGTAAGGGGTAACACGGATGGCAGATAAGAAAGAAAAGGTTGGATTTTTCGGTTCAATCAAAAACTTCTTCGGCCGTATCGGAAAACAATTCAGAGACATCAAAAGTGAAATGAAAAAAATTGTTTGGCCGACCAAAAGCCAGATAATAAACAACACAATTGTTGTTATCGCTGTCTCTTTGATAGCAGCTGTGTTTATTTTTGGCGTGGACACCGTGTTTGGTCTGGTGTTACAGCTGATTTACAAAAATGTATAATCAAAAAGCGGAGGTATAGATATGGACGAGGCAAAATGGTATGTCGTACACACATATTCCGGCTATGAAAACAAGGTAGCCAGCAGCCTTGAAGCAGTTATCGAAAACCGCAATCTGCGCGATATGATACAGGATGTAAAAGTCCCCGTGGAAAAGGTCGTGGAAATCAAGGACGGCAAACGCAAGGAAACAGAAAACAAAATTTTCCCATCCTATGTTTTTGTCAAGATGATTCTGACAGATGAAACATGGTATATCGTGCGCAACACCCGTGGCGTTACAGGTTTTGTGGGCGCTTCTTCCCAAAAACCCAGCCCGCTGTCCCAGAAGGAAGTGGACGCT
>CASFSP010000079.1 GCA_949297385.1 uncultured Oscillospiraceae bacterium | reverse complement strand
TTATTTTGCCGTCAGTTTGCTGGCATTGTTTATCGTAGCGGATAAAGAGCTGGTTTTTATGTTTGTTTTTATATTCGGGCCGTATACTGCGGCCAAATTTTCCTTTGACCGTATAAAGCCGGCACCGCTGAGACTGACATTGAAAATTGCATTTTTCAATGCCGCAGTGATATTCAGCTACGGCATACTGCTGTTTGTTTTTCCCATTCAGATACTTGTGCAGGAGTTTGACAGCTACGGGCTGCCCTTTGTGGCTGTAATGCTGGTAATGTTCAATGCAGTTTTTCTGCTGTACGACAAAGCGGTGGAAAAATTGCTGATAATTTATATAATCCGTTTCAGGAAAATGTTTTTTAAAAAATGAGAGGCATAATATGAAAGATATTGTCCGCGTGGCGCTTATGCAGATACGGCCTTTGGAAAATATACGAGAAAACACCCGGAAAGGGCTGGCCGCCTGCGAAAAAGCAAAGCAAAACGGCGCTCACATTGCGCTGTTCCCGGAGATGTTCAGCTGCGGATACACCCTTTACGACAGTCCGGAAAAAATGAAAGCCGCGGCGGTTTGCGATGATTCGGAATATGTACAGGCTTTTTGCCGAAAGGCTGCCCGGCTGGACATGGCGATAGGGTTCACACTTCTTAGAAAGACTGGCGGTCTGCCGCAAAATTCCTTTTTCCTGGCCGACCGCCACGGCAATATAGTGCTGAAATATTCCAAAGTGCACACCTGTGACTTTGACAAGGAAAAATTTTTGCAGCCGGGTGATGACTTTTATGTGACTGAACTGGATACCGGCGAACAAAATATAAAAATCGGCGCAATGATATGTTATGACAGGGAGTTTCCTGAAAGCGCACGAATTCTTATGCTGAAAGGCGCTGAAATAATTCTTGTGCCCAATGCCTGTCCGATGGAAATCAACCGTATTTCACAGCTTAGGGGCCGTGCATACGAAAATATGGTTGGGATAGCCACTGCAAATTACCCTGCCGGAGTGCCGGACTGCAACGGCCATTCCAGTGCTTTTGACGGCATGGCCTATATCGAGGGTGTGACAGACCGGATGGGGCGTGACACGCTGATAACCCTTGCCGGCGAAGAGGAAGGCATATATTACGCTGATTTCCCCATCACCCGGATGAGGGCTTACCGACAAAATGAAGTACACGGCAACGCGTACAGACACCCGTCAAAATACCACCTGCTTGTCAGCGAAGATGTGCAGGAGCCTTTTATCAGGGAAGATTCCAGAAGATAATAAAAACGCAGGCAAAAGCCTGCGTTTTTTATTTTTATTCTTCAAAGTAATCGAATACTGCCTGTACAAACACAGCAGTGCCTTTGTACAGCAGACTGTCATCAACAGTAAACTTACTGTTGTGTGCCGGGTATACTTTGCCGTCAGAATGTGCTGTTGTACAGCAGAGGTTAAAGAAGCAACCGGGCACCAGCTGATAGTAAAAGCCGGCATCTTCGCCGCCCATTCCCTGTTTGCCGCCCACATGTACGCCGTCTTCCCCCAGCACCTTCTGCGCAGACGCAATCAGCATATCTGTCATGTGTTTTTCATTTACCACAGGAACATATCCGTAATCCAGCTTGAAATCATAATCGGCGCGCATGGCCATACATATACCTTTTACCACTTCTTCCATACGGTTCAGGACATAGTTTCTGTTTTCCATTGTGGAATTGCGCACAGTGCCGCGCATATAGCAGGTATCACTTATAATATTTTCCGCACCCCTGCCCGCCTGCAATGTGGCTACGGTTATTACACAGGGTTCTGTGGGGTCAATTTCCCTGCTGACGATGGTCTGGAATGTCTGGATTATTGTAGTAGCTACCACAACCGGGTCAACACACAGATGAGGTGACGCGCCGTGGCCTCCGCGGCCTTTTACATACAGATCAAACTGGTCGTCAGCGGCGCTGTAAGGGCCGTACATCAAGGTTATGTCACCGGGTTTCATACCTTCGCCGACACCGCCTACATGCAGTG
>CASFSP010000078.1 GCA_949297385.1 uncultured Oscillospiraceae bacterium | reverse complement strand
TACAGCGAATTTCTGGAACAGTACACCATCATGTCGCTGGTAAAGAAATATTCCGATTTTATACGCTACCCGATAAAAATGATGTGGGAAAGCAACAAGCTGAAAGAGGGCACCGAAAACGAATTTGAAAAGGTTCTGGAAGAACGCACTCTGAACAGCATGATACCCCTGTGGAAGAAAAACAAAAATGAAATAACCAAGGAAGAAGCCGACCGTTTTTACCACGAACAGTTTGGTGACTGGCAGGATCCGGCAAAAATGATTCTGTCAAAAGTTGAAGGCAGCGTAACATACACTGCAATGCTGTTTATACCCAAGCACGCTCCCTTTGACTATTATTCTAAAAATTATGAAAAAGGATTGCAGCTGTACTCATCCGGAGTGATGATAATGGAAAAATGTGCAGACCTGCTGCCGGACTATTTCAGCTTCGTAAAAGGTCTGGTGGACAGCGAAGACCTGTCGCTTAACATATCCAGGGAAATGCTGCAGCATGACAGACAGTTGAAAATAATAGCCACCAACATAGAAAAGAAAATTAAAATCGAACTGCTGAAAATGCAGAAAGAAAACCGCCGGGAATACGAAGAGTTCTTCAAGGCCTTCGGCACACAGATAAAATTCGGCATGTATGACGATTTCGGCGCTAACAAGGACAATCTGGCTGACCTGGTTATGTTCCCTTCCTCCTTTGAAAAGAAACTTGTCACTTTACAGGAATACTGTGACAGGATGAAAGAGGGACAGGACACCATATACTATGCCTGCGGCGAAAGCATTGACAAAATCGACCTGCTGCCCCAGGCTGAGCTCATCAAAGAAAAAGGCTTTGAAATACTTTATCTGACAGAAAATGTTGATGAATTTGCCATTCAGGTTTTGTCCAGCTATAAAGACAAGACATTTACCAATATAAGCAATGAAAACTTGCAGCTGGACAGCGAAGAAGAAAAAGAAGAACTGAAAAAGCTGAATGAAGATAACAAACAGCTGCTGGAAGATATGAAAGGATATATAGGCGAAGGTGTAAATGCTGTAAGGTTTACCAACAGGCTGAAATCTCACCCTGTATGTCTTGTCAGCGAAGGCGCACTTTCCCTGGAAATGGAAAAGGTGCTCAGCTCCATGCCCAACAACACCGGTGTAAAAGCCCAGGTTGTCATGGAAATAAATAAAGATCACCCCATAAGCGAAAAACTGCGCCGGCTGGAAGAAAACGATAAAGAAAAACTGGAAAAATACACCAAAATTCTTTACGCACAGGCAAGACTGATAGAAGGCCTGACAGTGGATAACCCCACTCAGCTGAGCAATATGATATGTGACCTGATGATATAACAAAAATAAAAACGGCGCAGTTCATGCGCCGTTTTTATTTTTGGTGTTTATATTCGGAGAACTGTTATGTTTCAGGAATAATCGGTTTTAATCTTATGGTTAGCATACGCTAACCATGATATATATTATATACTGATAGAAAAGAAATGTCAACAGATGTATTACAAAATTAAAAAACTTTTTATCCTGTAATCATTAAAACAAAAACAGCGCTGACGGCGCTGTTTTTGTTTTGATATTTATTGTTATGGAGGACTATATATGTCTTGAAAGCAAATTTTAGTTTACCAATGCCATACCCAGGCTTATGCAGCGGCTCTGGGTCTCTTCATCAGGCGTTTCGTTACATATAACGCTTTCGTGCGCCAGCACGGCACCCAGCCGCAGGCATTCAGCTTCCCAGTTTCTCATCCACTCGCCGTCTCCCCAGCCGTAGGAGCCGAACAGCGCTATTTTCCTGCCGGCCAGGCTGTCTTTTACATTGACGAACATGGGTTCAAACTCTGTTTCTTCCAGCTGTTCCATGCCCATTGACGGACAGCCGAAAGCTAATGCATCAAAATCTTTTATAATATCTATGTCTGCTTCTACCGGAGATAAAAGCGTAGCCTGACCGCCGGCTGACTGCACTCCTTCCGCCACTTTTTCAGCCATAATCTGTGTGTTGCCTGTACCGCTCCAATATATGACAGCTATTTTTTTCATATTGCACCTCTTTAATTAATTTATTTTATACAGCCAAAGTAAGCTGCAAAACCGACATTCCTTTTGAAAACAGACTTATGTATCTGCTGCGGCATCTGTTTACCTTATCAAAAAATTTTACCGCTTCACACTCGTTGCAGTATACTTTCCAGCAGCCGACGCATTTGCAGTTTTTTCCGCAGTTTTGAATAAAGCCCAGCACATCTTCCAACGGATACCCCAACAGCACCCCTACTTCATGTGGGAAAGTTCCGCTTTCTTTTATTCTTTCAGAAAGAAAGAACAACACATTTTCTACGCCAAAATCAGAATACCCCATACTGTTCAAAAAATCTTTTACCTGCTGCCTTTTCAGCAGATTTTCCAGCAGCTTTGGCCTGTAAAGGTAAATCAAGACACCTTTTTCTGTTTCAGACAACACCTTTAATGACACGCCTTTTTCATTCAGTGCCGCCTGTGTAGATGCAAATTTTTCCATTGCGGCCTGCCTGTTGCCCGCAGGTATATTGAACATACTGGCTACCTTTATACCCGCCAGTGTGGGCGCACAATGATTTATTATGTATTGTTCCATTTGTTCTCCTTTCTTTGTTTGGTTAGCATATGCTAACCGTTGTTAATATAATAACCTGCCGGCCGCGATATGTCAATGATAATCTTGTTGCTACTGTAAAGTTTGTACAAAACATATTATTTTTATAGGTTTCTAATCTATTTTTGGGCATAAATACATTTTGTTACACAAATAAAAACCCCGGAACCCCGGGGTTTTTACACATTTTATTTGCAGCAGGCAACAGAGAACCAGAAACAGGCTCCTTTGTCGGGAGTATTATAGGCGCCGCATTGTCCGCCGTGGGCTTTGATTACAGAGCGTACTATCGACAGTCCAAGGCCGGTCCCTGTAACACTGCGTTTGTGGTTCTTATTGTTTTTATAGTATCTGTCCCACACATAAGGCATATCTTCCTGGCTTATTCCCTCTCCTGTGTCAGTGACAGAAATTTTTACATTATCGCCCTCAATTTTTTGCTCTACATATATCTTTTTATCCTGTCCGGTATAGTTTACGGCATTTATCAGTATATTGTAAAAACACTGGGACAGGCGCACCTCGTCCCCGTTTACAAAAACTTCCCGGTCAAAATCAAAATAAATATTGTAGCCGTCCTGTTTCAGAAGTTCGTTCATTCTTGACACGGTGTCCGAAACAGATTTTGTGATGTTGTATTCTTTCAGCTCCATGGGAACAGCGCCGGACTGTATCCTGGACATATCCAACACATCATTTACCAAAGACGACAGCCTTTTGGTTTCATCTATGATGGTCTGGGCGTTTTCCCGGTTGTTTTCCCCCGGAATATCCCTCATAACCTCTGCATATCCACCTATAAGAGTGAGCGGTGTGCGAAGGTCATGGGATACATTGGCAATGAAATCCTGCCTTAATTTTTCCACCTTGCCCAGCTCTTCGGCAGTTTTGGTCAATGTTCTGGACAGCCGCTTTATCTCCCGGTATCCGCCTGCATCAAAGACCGTTTCATAATCTCCGGTGGCCAGCTGCCGTGCATCCCTGGACAGTTTTTCTATTGGGCGCGAAATCCTGCGGGATATTATTCCTGCCAGTATTGCAGAAAAGCAAACCATTATAAAGGTTATAAGATATAGAACTACCCTTATTGTCTGTACTGTGGCGTCAACAGGACTGAGCTGTATGTTGAGCAGTATATATCCCAAAACTTCGCCGCCCTCCTTGACTTCCTTACAGTAAATCATAAAGCGGGAACTGTCCAGCTGATCAGTAATCTGTGACGGAGAAATTATAGCTTGCAGCTGAAAAGGATTCTTCTTTGTGTATATACCTTCCAGCAATCCCCCGTTTTCCTTTGCTGCAACGACAATGTCCAGCACATCCATATACGGAATATTGTGTATAACACAACTTTTTGCCGCATCGGCCGAATATATCTGCGTGCCATTGGCTGCGATTATCATCACACAGGCTTCGTTGTCACGGGCGGCATTTTCGATAAGCTCCACATTTCCGTTTTGCTTTATAATATTTTCAATCTGTGAGGCAGATGAATACAGCTGTTTCAGCCTTATTTTTTCGTATATAACCGAAAGGAAAACCACCTGCAACAGCCAAAGCAACGCCAAAAGCACACCGCAAAAACCTATAAGGTATAAAAATATTTTCCATTTTATGGACAAACTGTCCAGTTTTTTCTTTAAACGCTCCATATAAATTACAAATCTTCAAATCTGTACCCTGTGCCGCGCAATGTCACTATAAGACGGCTGTAATCACCCAGATGTCTGCGCAGCAGCTTTATATGTGTGTCCAGGGTTCGGTCGTCACCGTAAAAATCATACCCCCACACATTGGTTATCAGCTTTTCACGTGACAGAGCTATCCCTTTGTTCTTTACCATATAAAACAGCAGATCGTACTCTTTTGGTGACAGTTCCAGACTCTGGCCGTCTATCTGAACTTTCCTGGCAGTAAAATCTATAATAAGGCCATCCTTTTTATACAGGTCATGGCCGTTTGTGTCAGTCTTGTTCCGCCTGCGCATTATAACATCTATACGCAGCATAAGCTCCTTGGGCGAAAACGGCTTTACAACATAATCATCCACACCTATTTCAAACCCGTGGATTCTGTCGTATTCTTCACCACGGGCAGACAGCATTATAACCGGCACTGACGAAAACTTTCTTATCTCTTTTACAGCTGAAAAGCCGTCCAGTTCCGGCATCATAATATCCATTATTATAATATCAATATCTTTGCTGCGGCAGATGTCGATCGCCTGCATACCGTTCTCGGCCTGTATAACATTATGGCCTTCAAACCGGGCATATTTGCTTACCATAGCCCTTATACCGCTTTCGTCATCGCAAATCAATATGTTATACATAAAACCACCTCTGCAAAACTGAAATTATTTGATACGCACCGCTCCTTTTTACATTGTACTATAAAAATCTGTAAGGATTTTGTATTTTATCTGAATTCTGGGTGAACAGAAACATGCCTGTCAAGGCAGTACCAGCCGGCATGCCGGATTTGCATAATACCAAAAATACAGAGCCGCTGTTGTGCGATAAGGAGAAAATTTATCCGTCAGCCGGTGGAACTGCTCTTCTGTCAAAGTCTGCAAACCATACAATTTCATTACCCCCCTGCGTATGGCCAGATCACCGTAGGACAGCACATCCGGCCTTTCCATGGAAAATGTCAGCAGCATTTCCGCCGTCCACCTGCCCACGCCTTTCAGCGATACCAACTGCCTGATAACCTCTTCATCATCCATATCATACAACCGGCTGATATCAAAATCCCCGCTGAGAATTTTGCCGGTAAAGTCCTTTATATATCCGACTTTCCTCCAGCTTATGCCAATACTTTTCAGTTCTTCATCGGGTATTGTGGCCACCTTTTCTGCCGTAAGCACACCAAATTTGTCCCGCACACGTTTTCTTATGGTATTGTGGGCGGCGGTGGATATCTGCTGTCCGATTATGCTGTCTGCAAGTGCCCGGTATAAATCCGGGTTTGTCCGTCTTTCTATCATTCCGGCACCGTCAATCAGCTGTGCCATTTTTTCATCTTTGCTTTTCAGGTATTCAATTTCCTGCCGGCCGTATCTGAAAAAATCCGCCATCTATCATATATCCTTTGCCCAGAATTCTTCAATAACACCCGGAGCAACATCTTCGTCAGGAATTGTCTGCGTTATTTCAAATCCCAGCTGACGATACATTGTCCTGGCGACTTTCAGTACATTGTACGTGGAAAAATACAGGTGACTGTATCCCATATCCTTTGCCATTGACATAGCTGTGGTGAAAACCAGTTTTCCGACTCCGTGACCTCTGGTAAAAGGTTCTACAAAGAAATATCTCAGTCTGCCCTTACCCTCTTCTTCGCCGATAAGGGTAATTGTGCCGGCAAATCTGCCGTCAACCTTTGCCACCAGCATAAAATCTTTCCGGCTGTCAAAGTCACGGGCAAAATCTGTTATGGATTTTTCCACATATTTATTAAATATTTCCGAAAAGCCGTACTCTGAATCAAATATCTCTTTATGTCTTTTTATGGAGTATTGTATATCCTCATCTGTAAAATCAGTTGTAAGCAAAACATTGTTAATCAATTTTTCCATTTTTTACTTTCCTCCGCTTTTTGTATGTTTCTGCGCTTTTGCGCCTTTTTGCTTCTTACACTGAAACCGAAATCACCTATACATCTGCCCAATGCATAATATTCGCCATGGGCATAGGCGCACAGACCCGCTTTGTCCAGGTGCAATTTTCCCTTGTCATCCAGCAGGTCCTGCGAAACATTTACGCCCACAATATCCGCCATAAACATGGTGTGGGAACCCAAAGGTATAACCTGACACACCTTACATTCTATACTTACAGGGCTCTGGTCTATCTGCGGGGCACTTACCTTTTCACACGGTGAAACAGTAAGGGCGCATTTCGCCAGCTTGTCCTCCTTTGCACCGCTGCGGCAGCCGCAGTAGTCCACCGCTTTTACCATATTGGCAGTAGGAAGGTTTATAACGAATTCGCCGCTTTCCTCTATCAGCCTATAAGAGTATCTCTGCGGCCTGACGCTTATATATGTTTTGGGCGGGACAGTATTCAATATCCCCGTCCATGCCACCGTAAGAGCATTGGGCCTTTCCAGGTTTCCGCAACTGACCAACGCAGGCGGTACCGGGGCCAGCATGGCGCCACCCGGCCAATGTATTTTTTTCATTTTCTGCACCTCATTTCGACCATTTAATTATACAACAAAATACACAAAAATTAAATATAAATTTTGTATACAGAAACAGGGATTTTCAATTGTGATTTTGCCGGTTATGTGATAATCTGAAATTATAGTTTTATACGGAGGTTATTGAAATGTCACTTGTTCATATCAATTTTGAAAGCATGTTTTTAAACGGCAATACTGATGTAAATATTATTCTGCCGGACAAACCGCGCAAAGTCCTGCCGGAAGATTTTTACAAAAAAGATGTAAAATACAAAGTTCTGTGGCTGCTGCACGGAACATTCGGCGACTATACCGACTGGATAAGAAAAAGTAATATTGAGCTGTACGCCTGCGAGAAAAACCTGATAGTGGTCATGCCCAGCGCGCTGAACTCCAACTATTCCGACTGGGACAGCATGATGGGTTACAATATGTACAGCTATCTCACTGACGAGCTGATGCCGCTGGTTTACAACTGGTTCCCCGCTTCCGACAAGAAGGAAGACAACTTTATTTCCGGCCTGTCCATGGGCGGTGAAGGCGCACTGAAATACGCAGTGAACCACCCTGACAAATTCGGCGCAGTGGCAGTGTTGTCCATGTATGCACGCGACTGGCGAGCGATGAACCCAGCCGAAGGCTTTGACGAAAAACGCACGCTGAACAGCTATAAAAACGCCGGCGGATATGAAAAATTCCTGGATTCCTACGAGGACATCCGCGGCCTTATGCAGAAAAACAAGGACAAACTGCCGCCCATGTATTTTGCCTGCGGCAAAAATGACTTTCTGTATGAGGGATACTGCGAATTTAAAAAATGGCTGACGGACAATGGTTTTGAGGCAAAATTTGAAGAGGTGGACGGCTACACCCACGAATGGAGATTCTGGGACCTGGCAATTCAGCACGCGCTGGATTTCTTTGGTCTGGAAGATATAACTGACCAGGGCAACCCGTTCTGATACAGCAAAACGGCAGTTTACACTGCCGTTTTTTTAATGCATCAAAGGCTGAATTTGGTTTATACTGTATGCAAAAGTGACAATATACCGCTCTGAATGTTGATATTTTTTTACATTATGTTATTATTAAAGTAACAATCTATTTTTACATTAGAACGAAATGGGGTATACAGATGAAAAAGTTTAAGATATTCATTATTTCAGTCATAGCTGTAATACTTTCATTATCAGTCACGAATTTTTACAACAACAAATTACAGCCGGATATTGCCGCGAAAAAACTGGAATATTACAACTATGCTTACGGAGAAGATATGGAGATATTTTCCTTAAATCACGGTTACACCTGGAGCAGGACAGAGATATGGATAAAGGGCAGTATCACCCCTGCCTGGTACAACGTAGGCGGTGTACAGATAGACAAGGAAAGCTGTGTACCGAACAATTGGAGGGCGTGGAATATATGGAAATAAAGTCAGTTGTCAAAAAACATTCGGTTCTGTTCTGGGTTACACTGGTGTGGAGCCTGGCCGAGCTGGTGATATTTATTGTTTATAAACTAGCCTTTTTCTATGGCGGCGAAACATGGATGGGGGTGTATTATCTGCTGGGCTCACTGGGTGCCGGCTCCTACAACATCAGGCTTCAGCTGTTTCAGTTTGTGGTGGCAATTTCATCGTTTGTATATGTTGTCGCACTTTCCCACAAATTCACACCGGATATGAAAGAAATACTGAAAGGTCTGGCCGGTGCCATACTGGCCGCCTTGGCAGTACATGCAGTTCTTTTTCTGTCCAAAACTCCTTTCGGCGTGCTTGACCCCATTGTATACAATTGTCTGGCGTTTGTAAAAATATTTATATGGTATATTGCCATGCTTATGTGCGAAAAAATAAAAGGGCTTTAAAAGCTGCCCGGCTGATTTTCGGCTTGTCCCCTCTGAGCAATATTTAAAGTAAAAAAATCCCCGGAAAGCCGGGGATTTTTGTTGTTTTTATTCCAGTTCCAGATTGCCTGTGTACAGCTGGTAGTACTTGCCTTTTTCAGCAATAAGGGACTCATGGTCGCCTCTTTCGATAATTCTGCCGTTTTCCAGAACCATAATGGCGTTGGAGTTACGTACTGTGGACAATCTGTGCGCTATTACAAATACTGTTCTGCCATACATCAAAGCATCCATAGCCTGCTGTATGATTGTTTCTGTACGGGTGTCTATACTGCTGGTAGCCTCATCCAGAATAAGTACAGGCGGGTTTGCAACTGCCGCGCGGGCAATTGACAACAGCTGTCTCTGACCCTGTGACAGGCTGGCGCCGTCTGATGTCAGCATAGTATCATATCCGTCTGGCAGATGCTGTATAAACCGGTCTGCATTGGCTATTTTGGCCGCTGCAATTACCTCGTCATCCGTGGCATCCAGGTTGCCGTAGCGGATATTGTCCTTTATCGTGCCGGTAAACAGATGTGTATCCTGCAAAACTATACCCAAAGACTGTCTGAGGGATGATTTCTTTATTTTATTTATATTTATTCCGTCATATCTTATCTTGCCGTCCTGAATATCATAGAAACGGTTGATAAGGTTGGTAATTGTGGTTTTGCCTGCACCGGTAGCGCCTACGAAAGCAATCTTCTGACCGGGTTTTGCATAAAGGCTGATGTTGTGCAGCACAATCTTTTCATCAGTGTAACCAAAGTCCACATCGTCAAACACCACATCACCGCGCAGTCTTACATAAGTAAAGCCGTCGCCTTCCTTGTCCGGCACTTTCCATGCCCATGTGTTGGTATCCCATGTGGCGGGCACCAGGCTGCCGTCTGCTTTTTCTTCCACTTTTACCAGTGTTATATTTCCGTCATCAACTTCCTGTTTTTCATCCATTATGGCAAATATTCTGCCTGCACCGGCCAGTGCCAGAACAACGGTGTTGAACTGCTGGGTTATCTGTGAGATAGGCATGTTAAAGCTTCTTACCAGCTGAAGGAATGAAGCTATGGTACCTACTGTAACCGTACCCATGCCCTGCAAAGCCATTATACCGCCGAATATTGCTGTAAAGCTGAAAGTCAGGTGGCCCAGGTTGTTTGTTATCGGGCCCATGATGTTTGAAAAGCCGTTGGCTTTTGTCATGCTGTCGCACAGATTGTCATTAAGTGCATCAAATTCTTCCTTGGCTTTTTCTTCGTGTGTAAACACCTTGATAACCTTCTGGCCGTCCATCATCTCTTCGATATAGCCGTTAAGTTTGCCCAGGTCTGCCTGCTGTCTGGAAAAATAAGCGCCGCTGAGGCCGACTATTTTTTTAGAGCAGGTCAGCATTACAAACACCATGAAAAATGCTATCAATGTCAGTTGCCATGACAAAATCAGCATTGAAACGGAAACAGATACAATTGTCACCGCACTGTTGAACATCTGCGGAACAGTCTGGCTCAGCATCTGTCTGAGGGTATCTGTATCGTTTGTATAGCTGCTCATCAGTTCGCCATGGGTATGCGTATCAAAATACCTTATGGGCAGGTACTGCATGTGAGTGAACATTTCGTCACGGACATTTTTCATTGTGCCCTGGGTGACATACATCATCAGCCTGTTGTACACATAAGTGGACAGTATGCCTATGGCGTAAATTCCAGCCATCTGCAAAAGGGCTGTTTTCAGACCGGACATATCAGGATTTTTATGACCGATAAACGGAGCTATATATGTATCTATCAAAGTTTTCAAAAACAGTGTTCCGCGCACATTAGCCAAGGCGGAAATGAGAATACATATAAGTACTATAACAAAATGAAGCCTGTATTTCTGAAATGTGAATTTCATCAGCCTTGACAGGTTTTTAAATGTATTTTCATCCATTTTTACCCTTTGGACAGGCCTTCTGCCCTGGGGCATACTTCTTGTTTCTTTCGCAGCCATTACTCTTCACTTCCCTTCATCTGTGATGTGTATACCTCACGGTAAATTTCATTTTCTGCCACAAGCTGTTCGTGTGTGCCAATGGCGTTGATCTTACCGTCTTCCATAACAATTATCTTGTCAGCATCCTGCACAGAGGAAATTCTCTGGGCAATGATTATCTTTGTAGTTCCCGGAAGCTCTTCCCTGAATGCTTTTCTGATCCGTGCATCTGTTGCAGTATCAACAGCACTGGTGGAGTCGTCCAGGATTATAATCTTCGGTTTTTTCAGCAATGCCCTGGCTATGCACAGACGCTGTTTCTGTCCGCCGGAAACATTGGTACCGCCCTGTTCTATATATGTATCATATTTTTTGGGGAATGTCTGTATAAAGGAGTCCGCCCGGGCCAGCTGACAGGCATGCACCAGTTCTTCATCTGTGGCATTTTCGTTACCCCAGCGCAGGTTTTCGGCTATTGTACCGCTGAACAGTACATTTTTCTGCAATACTACGGCCACATTCTGTCTGAGGACATCCAGGTCGTAATCCCTTACATCCACATCGCCCACATATACAGCGCCGTCGGTTACATCGTACAGACGGGATATCAGCTGCACAAGAGTACTTTTTGCGCTGCCTGTTCCGCCGATTACACCCACTGTCTCACCGGATTTGATGTCCAGGTTTATTCCTTCCAGCGCCAGCTTGTTCATATCCTTTGAGTAGCTGAAAGAAACATTCTTAAAGCTTACATCGCCGTTTTTGACCTCCATTACCGGGTTTTCACCGTTTGTCAGGTCAATCTTTTCATCCAGCACTTCAATGATACGATCACCGCTGGTTTTGGCCATGGACATCATAATAATGCTCATGCTTATCATCATCAGGCTGGAAAGTATCTGCATGATATATGTAAACATACTCATCAACCGGCCGGTTTCCATTGTGGTGTCTATAACCAGCTGGGCACCTATCCATGATATAAGCAAAGTGGTTGTATACATGGAAAACTGCATTATCGGCGAAGAAAGTATCAGAAGTTTTTCTGCCTTGATGGAATAGTCGTACAAATCTTTTGTGGAGTTTTTGAACTTTTCTGTTTCAAAATCTTCCCTTACAAAGGCCTTTACTGTGCGCACATTGGTCAAGTTTTCCTGCACTACCCTGTTAACCACATCATATTTTTTGAACATGTTGCGGAAATTAGGCATTGCCCTGGTCATAATAAAGCCCTGGGCACAAGCAAGAAAAGGCACAACGCAAACAAACACCATGGACAGTTTCGGGCTGATCCTGAAACACATAAACAATGCAAACACCAGCATTATAGGTGCCCTTATCAGCATCCTGGTCATCATCTGGAATGCCATCTGGACATTGTTTACGTCTGTTGTCAGCCTTGTTACCAGGCTGGCAGTTGAGAATTTGTCTATATTGGCAAAAGACAGTTCCTGAACTTTGTAAAACAGGCCCTGGCGCAGATTATGCGCAAATCCTGCGCTTGATTTGGCCGCGCATCTGCCGGAACCTACGCCGAACAGCAGTGACAGCATGGCCATAAGAATCATCAGCAAGCCTATTTTGGTGATATAACCCATGTCAGAGTTTGGCAGGCCTACATCTATGATTTTGGCCATAAGCTGCGGAATGACAACTTCCATGACAACTTCCAGTGCTACAAAAACGCCGGTCATTATCGCAGGCAGCTTATACTCTCTGACATAAGACGAAAGTTTTTTTATCATCTTTTAACACCCCTTATCTCTTCTATATCTATAGTTTCAATATTGTTCGAAATCTTTTCCAGCAGTTTTATCAGCAGATTGGCTTCCTGCTCTGTCAGGTCTTTGGCCAGCAGCCTCTCATAGTCGTTAAGCATGGTACGGTTTTTTTCCTCTTTCAGCCTGGTTTTTTCTGTCAGGACTATTTTTTTCAGCCTGGCGTCACCTTTTACCCGGCTTCTTTGTACATAGCCGTTTTTCTCCATAGTGTTCAGCAGACTGGTTACCGATGCACGGCTGATTTTGAATTCAGTTTCAATGTTCTTCTGATATACATCATTGCCGTCCTCGTTGGCTTTGGAAATAAACCCCAGCACCCTGGCCTGCAAACCGGTCAGGTCAGCTTCCACAAAAATGCTGTTAAGCCCCAGTTTCAAGGTATGCGCCGTATCCAGAATATACTTGCCTAAATGAACCTGCCCGCTCATCAGAAAACCTCCTTAAATTAACCGCTGTTTAATTGTTAGAACTCTTACAATTTGAACTTTAACTATTTTAGCACGCAAAAATATTAAAGTCAACAAAAAATTTACGTTTTATTTGTGAAAAGTATATAAAAAAGTCCGCCGAGGCGGACTCTTTATATTTTTCACTGTTTTTGCAGTACACTTATATTTATTTTTTCACCGTCACTGCTTAAATGCACTGCACTGCCCGGCTGCAGATAATTTTTAATTATCATATCGCCTATGGGTATTTCTATCAGTCTTCCGGCAGCAGTTTTTACATTCCTGGCCCCTCCTTGGCCGGCTGCCTGTTTCCGCAGTGCGCTTTCCGCACTTTTGTCCCAGGACAGCTGTATCTTCTGCCTTTCCAGTTTACCGGCTATTGCCCGCAGCTGTTTTTGGGCAATGTCCTGCATCCGGTCACCATCAAGTGGGAAAAAAGGTATAATTTCTGTAATTCTGCCGATGAATTCCCGGGAAAAAAAGCTTTT
>CASFSP010000077.1 GCA_949297385.1 uncultured Oscillospiraceae bacterium | reverse complement strand
CTTGGAGTCCGGCCAGTCAGTGAAGCTGCCAGAGGCGGCACAGACGGAGCAAGGCTTTGTTATATGGGTCTGCCCTGCCCCAACCTGGGTACCGGCGGTATGAACGCCCATGGCAGATACGAGTGCATAACAAAGGAAAACATGGAAAAATGCACACAGGTTATCCTGGAAATAATCAAGCAGTTTGCACAGTAACAATAAAAATAAGCAACATAAAAGGACGGCTTTGGCCGTCCTTTTTTATCTGTTTATTATCTTTTCCACACTTTTTCCTTTGGCCAGTTCATCCGCCAGCTTGTCCAGCCTGCGGACTGTCTTCATATCCGTCCGCCGGATGTTTTCAATCTTGACGCCGCATATACTGCCGTCCACATTTTCAAGGGCGGTGCTATGGGATATCCGCTGTACAAACTCGCCCACACTACCCTGCTGTTTCCAGCCGGACAACTGCCGCCGAGACAGAGCGCAAAAGTGCATAAGCACCCGGTCCAGCTCCTGCCGGCTTCTGCCTTTTTTGGCAACTTTGGCCAGATAAAGCTCGTACAGCCGAGAAAACTTCAGGGAAAATATATCAAATTTTGCCATAAATCCACCTATATTTTTCCCAGCACAAAGAACATCTCTGCCTTGCCGTAGCACGCATAATAAGGCTTGCCCTCGTCAAATTCCATAACATCTGCCGGGGTAAATTCCACCTTTCTGTCCATGACAAGGCCGCACAGCCGCTCCATATCAGACATAAGGTCTATGTCAAGTCGGTTATACTCAGACACTTTGGACATTTTTTCCTGCCCCAGGTGGCCGCCGTAAAAATTCCAGCTTTCGTCAACACCCAGCTCCTTTAACTGCCCAAGGCAGTTTTTCAGGTTTTCACGATACCGGCTGACTTTCAGCGCACCGGTACATTGCAGCCATACACCGCAGCCGGAACCTATTGCGTCGCCGGTAAACACCGCCTTCTCATGTCTGTCAACCAGCAGTATACTGCCCGGTGTGTGTCCGTAGCAGGGCACCACATCTATGACCCTGTCGCCCAGGTCGATGACATTTTCCGCCGGAAGTATTTTTTCCTCTGATATGAATGTGAGATGCGGCATTGCCCGCACCGGATTGGAGCGATATATTCCAATATCATTTTTGTCCATATAAACGGTGTCAAATTCTCCGCTGTGCCCCACATGGTCCACATGTCCGTGACTGAATATCACTTTATATGGTGTTTTAAGCAGACTTTCTGCCATAGGTTTCAGCGGCCGGCTGTCCCAGCCGGTGTCAAAAATCAGTGACATATTCCTGCCCTTTATAAGATAGACGGCGCCGTCGGTTTCGTCAGCCAGCAAAGTAATTTTCCGGCTTATATCTTTTTGGGTGTAGCTCATTCTTCGTCCTCCTTGAAATATAAATTCAATAATTTCTGCGTGTAAATTTTATGTACAAAAGCCACCAGTGTATTTCGAACAAAATACCTTTCCGGGGCGTTGGTCTTGGTGCCGTCCGGCGCCAGCAGCCGGCCGCTGAAAACCGAATACAGTATCTCTTCCAGTTCACCGCACATGTAATCATATGTTGTGTTTATATCAAAACTGGCCTTTTGCACCTGTATCATTCTGCTTATCTCATCTATGGTAAAAATCTGCTTTGATATATAAACTATTATAATATACGCTATGTGACGGCGCGAATATTTCTTCTTTACCGGAGCCGGCACAACACCTTTTTTTACATAATTGTTTATCATGGAAGCCGTCAGCAGCTTTTCGCTGTCAGCCAGCTGCAACGGAGCAAAAATTGTATCTATATATTCCAGCACCTGATCTATATAAAGGTCTATAAGCGGCAGCCGGTCATACCTGGGCATTTTGAAGTTCAATATTTCCTGATTGTCCATTTTCCCTCTCCTTTTTATTCAGTATAAACCGCACCGGAGGTATGTGTCAATACGCCTGTCTTGACATAGTCTTATAAATAATGTAATATAGTTTTGAAAACCAGATAAAATACAGTTATTATTTGAGGTGTTTTTTATGAAATGGAATATTGTTGTTGATTCCAGCTGCGATCTTTTAAGCGATTACTCCGACGAACAGATCGGCCTGGACATTGTGCCGCTGACCATCGTTGTAGGCGAAAAATATTTCAGAGATGACGAAAATGTAAATACAAAAGAGCTTCTGCGGGCCATGAAGCAGGAAAAAAGGGCGTCGTCTTCCGCCTGCCCTTCCCCCAGGGATTTTTACTCCTGTTTTGTAAAAGCCGAAAATTCCATATGCATAACAATGACAGGTGCTCTCAGCGGTACATACAATGCCGCCAGACTGGGTGCAGAAATGGCAAAGGAGGAGTTTCCGGACAAAAACATATTTGTGCTGGATTCCAAAGCCACAGCCGGTAAAATGGTACTGCTGAAAAACAAGGCTGCCCGGCTGATAAAAAGCGGAATGGAATTTGATGATGTTTGCCGGCGGTTGGAAGAATACAACCGCGAAACCCACCTGGTATTCGCCCTGGGCGGATATGACAACCTGGTAAAAACCGGCCGAATGAGCCGCCTGGCAGGGGTCATGGCCACACACCTGGGCATCAGGGCCGTGGCTGTTGCCACCGACGGACAGGTGGATGTGGTGAGAAAGCCCCGCGGAGAGCGCAACGCCATTGATGCGATGATTGAAATCATGCGGGCAAACAAGGACATGGCCGGAAAACCTGTGGTTATTTCCCACTGCAACAACCCGGTAGGCGCCAGGGAAATGAAACTGGCCATATCACAGCGTCTGAAAACAGATGATGTGACTATACTGGACTGCCGCGGACTGACCACATTCTACACCATGGAAAAAGGCCTGATTGTGGGATACTGATCACAAGTAAATATTTCAACAGAAAAACAGACAGCTTTACCGGCTGTCTGTTTTTTATGCAAAAAAGCACCCTTGCGGGTGCTTTTTTGAAAAATCACATATGGTGCATCTTCCATTCGCCGCGGTTAAACCTGTGACGGAACAGGAACATTCTCAGCACATTGTCTATATCCATACATACTATTACAGAGTATATGCCCAGGCCCAGCAGGCGTACGCATATAGTGGCGCCCAGTACCCTTACGCCCCACATGGACAGCAGGGTGATATAAAACGGGCCTTTGGTGTCACCGGCACCGCGCAAAGCGCCGGAATGTATCATTGATATTATGTACGGTACCTGTATCAGGGCCAGCAGTTTCAGCAGTACTCCGCCCATTTCGATTACCTGCGCATCAGGTGTAAACAGCTTTATAATCGGGTTTGCAAACAGGAACATACACACCGACATTACCAGCATTATTCCGCTGGCCAGCTTTATGGCTGTGGACACATATTTCTGTGCCATATCTACCCTTCTGGCGCCCAGAGACTGACCGACAAGGGTTGTGGCCGCTGCGCTGAACGCAAAGCCCGGCATATAGCAGAAGCTTTCTGCCGTGGAAGCCAGCGAGTTGGAAGCGATGGCTATTGTGCCCAAAGAAGCCACCGTGCTGGCAATGACGATAGAAGCGCCGCCCATGGTAAAACGTTCAAACATGGCGGGAAGGCTTATCTTTGTAACATCGGACATATCTTTCTTTTGCAGACGGAAGCTGTCTTTGAAGGATACTCTCAGCCTGCCGGGGTAGTTGAGTGTTATTATTATCAGCAGTATGGAACCGGCAATTGCTGTTATGGTACTGGAAGCGGCGGCGCCGTTTACTCCCCAGCCGGCGCCCCACACATCAAAGGTGCGGCCCAGCAGGCTGACCTGGTGCGGCTCGTATATAAGTATATAGTTGCCCACCACATTGGCCCGGTTTATGCCGGTGTTGATAAACATCGGTGTTTTGGTATCGCCGTAACCGCGGTATATGGCGGTCAATACCATTGTCATGGTGCGGAATACCATGGACAGAGCCATAATCTTGTTATAGCCTGTTGCCAGTGCCACTACATCGGGCTTTGCGCCCATCCACCGGGGGATTGCCCGTGACAGCACATAGCAGATAACCGCCAGGGGTATACCCAGCAGCAAAACGGTGCTCATGGCCTGCCTTGTCAGGGAATTGGCCCTTTCATAATCCTGTGCACCCACACATCGGGCAATCAGGGCCGTAAAACCTATGCCAAAGGACATGACTATGCCGTTTATCAGCATCATGGGGGTCACACTGATTGATACTGATGCCGTGGCGCTGGCGCCCAGAGAGCCCACCATGGCTGTGTCCACCGACTGTACAAGGGTTGTTAAAATCTGCTCGATAAATACAGGCCAGGCCAGTGTCAGAATGACCTTTGACGGACTGACATTATCATTTACGATTGATCTTGCGGTTGTTGCCAAATTATCACTCCTCTTAAAAATTTTGCACATAAAAACGATGCAAAACACAGTCTTACATCGTTTTTATTCCTATGTGTATGATAACATTTTGAAAAGATATTATCAATAGATTATTTCTTTAAATATTTTTCAAACCAATTGGTTATTTCGTCAAGACGACGCCGGCGGTGCAGGGGCTTGCCGCTGCGGCTCAGCTCGTGGTTTTCGCCTTTGAACATACACAGGCGGCTGTCTATCTTGTGATATTTCAGCGCGCTGAACATCTGCAAGCCTTCTGCCAGCGGACAGCGGTAGTCTTCATCTGAATGTATGAACAGTGTGGGAGTTACCACCTTGTCGGCATATTTCAGCGGGGACTGCTCCCACATCAGCCGCACATCGCTCCACGGGGTTGCGCCCACCTGGTCATCGGCAAAATAGTAACCAATATCGCTGATATAGCCCATGGAAACCCAGTTGGAAATGCTTCTCTGGCTGGCGGCCGCTGCAAATCTGTCAGTATGGCCTATTATCCAGTTGGTCATAAAGCCGCCGTAGCTGCCGCCGGTAACACCTACTCGTGCTTTGTCTATCCGCGGATATCTTTCCAGCACTTCGTCGGTGAATTTCATCAGGTCGCTGTAATCTTCCCTGCCGTAGCGTCCGCGTATGTCAGCAAATTCATTTCCGCGTCCGTCACCGCCGCGGGGGTTTGTGAAGAATACAAAATAGCCCATATTTGCCCAGGCCTGCATTTCATGATAAATAACATCACCGAAAACAGTTTTCGGGCCGCCGTGAATATCCAGTATAGCCGGATATTTTTTGCTTTCATCATAATCTTTGGGAAGCAGTACAAAGCCGTCCAGCTCAACGCCGTCGTTTTCGTAGGCAAAATACTGCGGTACCGCTATATATTTATCCCGGAAAATTTCATCATTGAAACCTGTCAGCTTAGTCTCTTTGCCGCCGGAGAATTTGTACAGTTCCTGCAAGCGGTTTTCTCTCATGCCGATAAAATACAGTGTGTCTTTGCTCTTGTCAAAGCAGTCCACAGAACCGCCGGCCATGGGCAGTACATCATGTCTGCCGTCCAGGGTAAGGGTGTTGATGACCGATGAGCATCTTTCGGTGGAGATAAAGGCCACGCCGTAGTTGCAGGAGTAAAAGCTCTTGCCGCCGCCCAGACGGCAGTCACTGCCCACGCTGCTGCCGTAGGATATATCCTTGTCCAGCCACAGGCTCATATCGCCGTTTTCGGAAACAAAATACAGTTTCGGGTTCTGGTTCAGGCCGTACTGGCTGTTGTCGGTGGCCAGCGCCCAGATTTTATCTGCGGAAAAACCGCCGGCGCGTATACTGTAATCCTTTTCAGGGATAAGGCATTTGCTTTCGCTCCGGCTGATGTCATACAGCCACAGACTGTTTTTCAGCTTGCCCAGACCCTTGTCAAAGCAGGATACATTGTACAGCACTTTACCATCTTTCACATCAAATACACCGCTGTCTGCCGGCGCGGTGGAAACTGCGGTCAGCCGGCCGCTGACGGCATCAAAAATATATATCTCGTCCCTTTTTGAGTTGGTAAAGCCTGCGCCGTTACCCCAGAAAGGCAGCTCGTCAATAACTTCATAGTCCCTTTCAGCTTTCTGCCGGGCCAAGGCTTTGGCCTTTTCGCCTTCTTCCATGGCTTCAATGTCAGGTCTGCGGGTATCCTTTGCCAGAGTAAGTACAAATTTGTCCTCTGAAACAGCCTTTATGCCGCTGACTGCATAGGGCAGGCGGAAATACTCCACAGCTTCGCCGCCGGACAGCGGCAGGCAGTAAAACACTGTGTGTGTTTCGCCGTTTTTCACCTTTTCCGCCAGGGTCTTGTCACGCATGGCAGAAAAGATTATTTCTTCATCATTGCGCCACAGAAACGCACCCACATCACCGGCGCCTGTCAGCCTTTTCACACTGTCATCAACCGTATCCAGCAGCCACAGATCACTGCGGTAGGAGTTGTTGTCCACATCTGCCTTTTTTACGGCAAAAACCGCCTTTGTCCTGGATGGGTTAAAGGTCAGGCCGGACAGAAAATTGTAATTGTAAAAATCCTTCAATTCTAAATTTTTCATATCACGCCTCCGTTTTATTTATGCCTTCATTGTACGATAAAATGTGGAGTAAATCAATATAGCTGTGCAATTTTACCGCGTAAAGGCAAAGAAATTTCAAGGTTTGTAAAACAAACAGCACGGACTGCATATTTTAATATGAAACAGTAAAATTCACGGCAAAGGAGAATATCATGGCTTATCAGGCAAACAAGACTTATTACCTTATCCCTCTTGCGGCGGTGGGCACCAACGACAGTGCCAGAAACGAGGTGCTGTACAAAATACGAAAACCGGCCGCGCTGAACATACGGGGAATAACCCGGCAAGCCGGATTTTTCAACGGTCGAAATGTAAATGTATGGCATATAGACTATTCCCCTGACATGAGGTGGAAACTGTCCATAAATCCCGGTGACGGCTTTGCCAGGCTGCTGTGCGCCGGCAACACAGCCTATGGGCTGGACTATTATTACGGCAGTGACAATCCGGGCAAATGCGGAATATATAAAGTGACAGACAATATAGAAGATTCCAAAATCAACCTCAACACCATAAACGCAGACAAAGACCTGTACAAACTGCAATGTTACCGAAACAACGCAAACAACAACCTGTATCTTACAGCAGGCGGAATTTACGACGGAGCAGATGTTTTCTGGGCCGAGTACGACGATGCCAAATCCGAGATGCAAACCTGGTGGCTGGTCCCGGAAGATGCTTTTATTGACACCGCCCCGCAGCCGGACTACACATATCCCACCCACAAGCCTGTAAGGTGGTTGTCCCGCGGATACAGCGCCTATCACAACGGCATTGATATACTGGACACTCCATACAACGACTATACCGATGTACCTGTTTTTGCTTTTGCCGACGGCATTGTGACTTACAGCGCCTCCACAGGCGGCGATGAGGGCAACACCGTAAGAATAAAGCACGGACAACTTTTCGGCGACGGCAGATATATAGAAACCAGGTATCTTCATCTGAGATACAGGCCTGTTGTGAATACCGGAGATTATGTCAGCAAGGGGCAGTTTATAGGGTATATGGGCAACACAGGCAATTCCACAGGCACCCACCTGCATTTTGAAATAGGATACAAAAGCACCGATTTTGCAGTGCCGTCCGGATATTACGAGGCAGAAGGCTATTATGACCCGATCATATACCTGCCGGAATACCGCGTGATTTGACAGTTCTGTTTAGTCTGTATGCAAAAAATGTCCATAATACAAATACCCCCGGTTTCGGGGGTATTTGTATTATGGATCAAATCAAAATAAAAACACGACTATATATATTTCATTTCCTGGTGTGTCAATTTGGCCGCTGCTATCAGTATAAAATCCGTCATTATCGCGACAAATATGGGAAATAACATCTCAGATTTAACCGCGGCGGATACTGCCAGTACGGCTGAAATTATTGCTGATATTTTTGCTATGTGCATTTTCATAGCTTTTGCTTCGTTTTTGGTAAGATGTAAGTTAGGATGGTTTACCGGCGACAGGGCAACTATGACAGCCAGCATTGCAACCGATATAATGAAAAATATCAGCCCGCTGTCACCATAGCTGTTTGCCAGCCACCTGGATATGTAATGTGCGATTATAGTTATAAATATAGAGCTTATAAAACAGACATCAGCGTTATTAAGATGATAACCACCGGAATATTTCCTCAGCGTGACTAAAAATACGGAAAATACAACTGGCATAACCGACCTGAAAAGGAAAAGAGAAATAAAACCTATTACCAGTGAAAAGGAGATTGTGGATACATAGCGGTGTACAACATACAGATAAAGGCTTCGTTTCTTTTGATTGTCCTTTTCTTCCGACAGCAGCCAATCGGTTACATATTCACATATTTTAATCATAGGCCGTATTTAGTTTTCCTCTTCAGGTTCTTCGTTAATATAAGGTCTCTCCATCTGATAAATGAATGTATCGCATGTGGGCGGCCATTCCCTGGGAGTTTTTTCAACAGCCGGAGTTACTTTGCTTCTGATCATATCAGAAATACCTTTTTTCAATTTTTCCATTTTTACATCCTCCTTTTAAAATATGACATTATTTTACATAAGGATGTGTGGGGAATTCAACAGAATGTATGAAATCTGCATATTTATTGTGAAATATACAAGGTTATCACCTTTTAAAATGATATCATCAATGTGAGTATAAACCTTGTGTCGGTACATTCCAGCGTCATGTGGGAGTCATATCTGGAAATGGCGCGGCGGATGTTTTTTATGCCAAAGCCGTGATAAATATCCTCTGACTTTTTCACCACATTATTGTTGTCAATGGGCACCTGCTCGCTGACTGAATTTTTGACAACGCATAAAAATTCGTCCTCTTCATAAGACATAAACACCTGTATTATTTTATCCGGTGACCGGACAGCGGCAGAAATAGCGTTGTCCAGGGAGTTGGTAAGTATCGTAACCAGGTCTTCATCGGTCACCGGCAGGCCGTACAGGTTATCCAGCACAAATTCCATGGCAATGCCCATATTGCCCGCTTCGGTGTACTTTTGGTTTAATATGGCGTCAACAATGGTGTTGTGGGTAAGCACCACCAGCCTGTTTTTCTGGCTGTTGCCCACCAGTTTGTTCAGATAATTTTCCAGCTTTGAATAATCTTTCAGCTGTAATATGGATTTCAGTGTGGCAATTTCCCTGTTGTAGTCATGGGTAATGCTGCGCTGTTTTTCATAGGCAGTCTGCACCGCGGAAATATATTCCTTTCTGGCCTGTTCGTCCTTTTGCCGTATCAGCATCAGCTGTCTGGTTTTATTGCTTTTGCATATTTCTCCCATAAAATACAAAAAGACAACAGTTGCAAATATAAGCAATATTGAAACCAAGAAAGCCCCATCATCAACTTTACCCGACAATAAACTGTCATATAACATTATATATATAACAGAATAGTTAATAATTGGAAATAAAGACAATAGAAGCCACTCATGCTTACTAACATAGTCAGGATCTAAATTATTTTTTATCCAGTATTTAAATGCTACACTCACCCGAAAAAGTATCAAACTGTATAAAACAGCAAACATCGTAAAAAGAATTACATCACTCAATATATACTGTATGGTAATTCCCATAGTCCATGTAACAAATGCAAATTGGAAAAACTCAAAAGCTGCTGATATTACATCCCATACCAGTGTAACAAAAGCAACTTTCAGTGTTTTGTATATATAATAGAAAATTGCAGTATTTACCAAAAACACAACAATAACTTTTGTACCTGACATATTTTGCATTACTTTTTCGAGAATTATATTAAGAATAATAAATTTTTGCAAGTATATCAAAAGTTTGTTTAAAAACGTCTTCTTGGTGTGAAAAAATGAAGACATTATATTGTCGCTTGCAAAGAAATCGAAAAAATTTATTATAAAACCAACTATATATTCCAATGTTTACCCCTTTTTATTCTAAGTAGATTATTACGGGCCTGTTCCACATAATCGCGGGACACATTTATTTCTTCGCCATTGTCCATATACGCTTTCATATTGCTGATTTTCTTTGTATGGGTGGCGTTTAATATAAAACTTTTACCCACGCGTATAAAAACATTTCCGTCCAGTTTTGCGGCGACATCTTCCATGTTTCCCCTGAAAGATATCTCCCGCTGCCCGTCAGCCGGTTTTATGTACATTTTAGGATAGCGGCTTTCAAAGTACAGGATATCATCATAATCAATACGGTGATATTCGCTGTATATCCTGTATTCAAAAAAGCCTTTGGTCAGATTTAATTCGTTCAGCGCACTGTCCATATCTTCGCCGAACACATTGCTCAGATCAGGTTTTAAAATATACCTGAACGCCCTTACCCTGTACCCGGCGGGCAGAAATTCGTGGTATTGGGACACCAGCATTATTACAGCGTCGGCGTTGTACATATTTATCTGTCTTGCCACATCCAGCCCGTTGTCTTCGTTTATTTTTATGTCCAGAAATATTATGTCGTATATTGAAATGTTGCTTTTAAGAAACCGCCCGGCATCCGTAAATGTAAAAACAGAATATTCCAACTGCCTGCCGGCAAAATAATCCGAAATCAGATTGGAAATCTGAACAATTATTTCTTTTTCATCATCGCAAATAGCAATATTTATCATTTTTCTGCCGGTTCATCTTTCTGTATCTCGTACTGTATCAGGTCATCAGGTTTGCAGTTTAGCACAAAACACGCCCTGGCCAAAACATCCAGGTCTATCCTGCTGACATCGTTGTTGTACCACCTGCTGATAACATCAAAATTGCATCCGATACTGGTGGCCAGTTCGTTTCTGCTCATGCACTGCGCTTCCAGTATTTCTTTCAGCCTTATGTTTATTCTGCCGTAATTTTTCAGTTCAAAAACCGTCTTACTGCTGTTTTTCATAACTTCTCCTCATTCAGATTTTATGTGCAAAATACAATTTTGAATATATATTTTACAATACATAACATCTGACATATACTTTTCATACTGTTATCTTTTAATAATTATATCAGAAAAATGCAAAAATCAAATACAGTAATTTTACACAAACATTGTAAAAATCAATATTTTAAAGTTATAAAAAAGTCTATGTCAACACTTTTATTATCCAGCTTCCCCATCTTGTTAGATGTTCTAATAGATCAAATCTTAAATCAAGTAATCTTCTGTAAACTCCAAAAAGGGTAAAACTATGTAGTTTTCAGAAGAAATTTGCATTTTTCATATATATTATTGAACATTATTATTATATTTTATAAAATATGCTCAAATAAAAGGATGTTTTGATATACTTTGTAAGCAAACATCTAAAACAAAACGCAATATTGAAAGGAGTACTATCATGAAAAAACTATTATCTTTATTTTTGACATTGGCAATTATGTCATCCTTGGCCATGTCTGCAAGTGCCGCTGAACCAAGAGTTATCAATTTTGGAAACTGGGCCGGAAAGGAAGTAAAAATTGTTTCTTATTGGGATAACACCCAGGAGCTAAATGTATTGACAACCCAAGGTTTATACAACAACTGCGATGTTACTCTTTGGTCTAGATCCGACTCTGATATCTACCATAATTTTGTTATCTATAATCATGGAGGAGGCAAGTATTCAATAAGGTGCAAGGCTGATAGCGATTATGCCGTTGAGTTATATTACGGCAGCAGCAATTTGTACAACTGTGACATCTATGATACAACAAGAGGCCCCACATATATTGACGAGCAGGACTACATGATGTATGTTTCAACTTTGAACCAGTATTATGTATTCTATTCATTGTATGACGCGGCAAACGGCAGTTTCAAATTAACTGTATCTGGTAAAGCGGCGTACAACGCCGATGATGTCAGATGGACAAGGGGCGGTTTCGTCTCTGAAGAAAACGGCTGGACATTAGTAGAAGTTGCATAATACGAAAGGAAATTGAGGACTATAAATTTATAGTCCTCAATTATAACATAATATGATAAAAATTTTATTATTAGCTTTTTTAGTATTTCTTTCCGGCTGTTCACAACCAGAAAACAGCTCAGAACTTATCGAAAATGATCTTACCATGCCGGTGTATTTCAATACAGACAGAAGAAGATCTGTTGAAAACGATATTTATTACGGTTATGAAGATCAAATAACTTCCACCGGTGACACAACCCACTACAATATTTTTGTTGTGGATATTGCCAGCGGCGCCAAAGATTATCTGTGCAGTACACCGGGATGTACCCACAGCGACGAAAGCTGTACATCATATTACTGGTTCAAGCCGGAGCATATCATGTACAACAAAAACCATCTTATCATTTCAGGTTTTGATTCCCGCGACGAAGACCACAGCGGGTTGAAGGTATTTGTTTCGGACCTGAACGGCGAAAACCGAAGGGACCTTTTTAAACAGCAAAACGGAGAAACCCTACAAGGCAACTTCGCCCTGAGTGAGAGCAGTCTGTACTATGAATGTCACAGGACTGCCCCGGACTCTCTCAACACCGAAAAATATATTATGCGTATGGATCTGGCCACCGGCGAAACCAGTGATGTTTACAAACTGGACGACGACGAGCAGATGGAGGGCGCATACAAAGACCGGATATACATATATAAATACGGCGGAATTAAAAAGCTGTACAGCATAACCACCGACGGAAAGATAAAGGACAAAAAGCCCTTTGAACTGTCATCTGGCAGCAAAATTGTATTTTTCAACGAATATTTTGTACAGGCAACCTCTTCCCCACTCACATTAGAGGTGACAAATATTGACACAGGCGAAAAAGAAACATATTCAACAGGCATTGAATGTCCGGTCGAATCTTATAATTTCCAGTTTGTGGGAGAGGATGTTATCTGCTTTACCGCCAGGACTAACACCGATGGCAAATTGCTCACGCCTCATCTGCTAAACAGAGAGACCGGCGAGGTGTTCGAGGCGGTTTTAAGGTGTCCGTCAGACCCCAGATACGCGATGGATATAATCGCACAAAACGCCGACAAATATCTGGTGATATACGATTACATAGACAAAAAGGTAATGGTGCCGCCCTCAAGGCCCAGCATGCCCCAGGTGCCCACAGAAATAACCGTAACAGAAACCAAATACGCAATCATCTCCAAGGCCGACTACCTGGCAGGCAAAGCCAATTTTAATGTACTGTAAAACCGATCTGCAAAAAACATAAGGCAAAAAAACGCACATCGCAAAAACTGCGGTGTGCGTTTTTTATATAGATAAAATTTTTCAGTTCTGCGAAATTTCTCCGGTATCTCTCAGCATATCGGCTGTAACTTTCCGGCTGAAATCCAGCGTGGGGCCGGTTTTGGAGCCGGATACAAAATGTCCGCTCCGGTTTATTATCACGCCGTCATCATCCCGGGAAGCGATATAGCACTGACTCTCCTGCCAGGAGGCGCCCTTGCCCAGGTATCCTGTATATGGGGTGTACCGCTCGGCTATCAGTGCG
>CASFSP010000076.1 GCA_949297385.1 uncultured Oscillospiraceae bacterium | reverse complement strand
TTCTATGTATATGTTCAGTTTCCATATACTCAACAGCGGCTGTCCGCTGCCCTGTATAAAAAACAGGTTGAGTATGACAGTAAACACAATCAGCGGCAGCAGCGGTTTGATGCTTTTTCTCAGCATTTTCAGCGGTATACCGCTGACGGTATACATTGCCAGCACAGCCAGCCCTGACAGAATAAGTCCCGGGAAGTTGGTGCTCATAAACAGAACCACCACATAAACCACTGTGATAACTATTTTCAGGCGCGGATCCAGCCTGTGCACCGGACTGTTGCCGGGAAAATGCTGTCCAATTGTTATATCTTTAAGCATTTTTTGCCTCCTCCTTTGCCTTTTTATACTTAATTATTGTCTTTACCGCATAGGGTATGGTGTAAACATCTGTGGGAATGTCCAGTCCCATTTCCCTCAGCTTCAAAAACACCTTAGTAACATCAGGTATGCCCAGACCCATTTTTGCCAGATTTTCCGCATCCTGAAACACCTCTTCCGTCGGAGCGAACTTATAAACCTGACCTTGCCGCATCACTATTACCTTGTCAGCATAGTTGGCAATATCTTCCATGGAATGGGATACCAATATTACAGTGCTTCCTGTCTGCTGATGATAGTTTTTTACCTGAGACAAAATCAGCTCGCGGCCTTCCGGGTCAAGTCCGGCACAGGGCTCGTCCAGCACCAGGACTTTGGGCATCATGGCAATTATACCGGCTATGGCAACCCTTCTTTTCTGTCCGCCGGACAGGTCAAAAGGAGAACCGGCCAGCATCTCGTCGCTGACGCCGCAGAACTGGGCCGCCATTTTTACCCTTTTATCAACTTCTTCATCGGAAAGACCCATGTTTTTTGGACCGAATGCAATATCCTTGTAGCAGGTTTCTTCAAACAGCTGATATTCCGGGTACTGAAACACCAGACCCACGCTAAAACGCACCTGTCTGATATCACTGTAATCCTTCCATATATCCTTGCCGTCCAGAAGAATTCTGCCTGTCTGCGGTTTTGTAAGGCCGTTCAGGTGGCTGATAAGTGTACTCTTACCGCTGCCTGTATGGCCGATAACACCCACAAAACTGCCTTCTTCAATATCAAGGTTGATATTGTCCAGCGCTTTTGTTTCTCCCGGCAGGCCTTCGTTATATGTGTAAGAAAGATTTTCTATTTTTAAAATTGACACCCTTTAACCCTCCAACAGTTTGTATATCTGTGCCGCACACTCGTCTATTGATATGGCCTGTGTGGAAAGGTCATAACCTTGCTTTGACAGTTCCCACGCCAGCTCACTGGTCTGCGGAACATCCAGAGCCAGACTTTTCACCCATTCCACCTGGGAGAAAATATCTTTGGGAGTGCCGATTTTTTCTATTTTACCCTTGCTCATAACCACTACCCTGTCTGCCTGGGCGGCCTCGTTCATATAGTGGGTTATCAGCACAACGGTGATACCGTATTCCTTATTAAGGCTTTTTATGGTTTTAATTACATTTTCCCTGCCAACCGGGTCCAGCATGGCTGTGGGCTCGTCCAGGACGATGCAATCCGGGCGCATGGCGATTATACCTGCAATAGCCACACGCTGTTTCTGACCGCCGGAAAGATTGTGGGGCGCTTTGTGCCTGTATTTGTAAACACCGGCCTTTTCCATTGCCTCATCTATTCGTACCCTTATCTCGTCAGTGGGAACTCCCATGTTTTCCAGCGCAAAAGCCACATCTTCTTCCACAACGGTGGCAACTATCTGGTTGTCCGGGTTCTGGAAAACCATGCCCACACGCTGTCTTATATCCAGCAGCCTGTCCTCGTCCTTTGTGTTTATACCGTCAACTGTTATATCGCCTTTTTCCGGCAGGAGAATGGCGTTGAAATGATTTGCCAGCGTGGATTTACCGCATCCGTTGGAGCCCAGCACAGCCAGAAATTCACCCTTTTTTACTTCCAGGCTGACGCCTTGCAACACCCAGGGGCTGTCCTCGGAATAGCGAAACCATATATTATCAGCCGTCAACATACTTTCCATTTTAATAATGTCCCTCTTTTTTCCAGAATGCGGTGCTGCCGCAGGGCAGCGCCATACCGGTGCTTTCCACCACAAGGCCGATTTCCTCGGCCTTTACCATGCCTTTGTACCTGTCTTTCAGCATAACGCTGAGCATATATTCCATAACGCTGGGAGAAACCCCGGTGGTGTAGCTGTTCACAGCCACGAACAACGGGTCGTCAGACAAAATCTGACTGCACATATCCAGAAGGTCAAATATATTTTCTTCCAGCTTCCACACTTCCCCGTTGGGGCCGCGGCCGTAACTGGGCGGATCCATAATTATACCGTCGTATTTGTTGCCGCGTCTTATCTCCCTGGCCACAAACTTCATACAGTCATCCACTATCCATCTGATAGGCGCACCGGAAAGCCCGGACAGGGCCGCATTTTCCTTGCCCCACTGTACCATGCCTTTGGAAGAATCCACATGGCAGACCTTTGCGCCTGCCGCTGCACAGGCCAGTGTGGCGCCGCCGGTATAACCAAACAGGTTGAGCACATTTATCTGTCTGTTCTCTTTTTTTATCATTTTTGCGTATTCGTCCCAGTTGGTGGCCTGCTCCGGGAACAGACCGGTATGCTTAAAGCCTGTGGGTGATACGGCAAATTTCAGCGTGTCATAGTCCACATTCCACCTGTCTGCAAATTTTTTCCTGTATTCCCAGTGCCCGCCGCCGGAGGAAGAACGGTGATAAACCCGGTGTGCATTATCCCACATGGGGCTTTTGCGTTCAAACTTCCACACCACCTGCGGGTCGGGGCGCACAAGTATAACTCCTCCCCAGCTTTCCAGGCGGAAACCGTCAGTGGCATCCAGCAATCTGTAATCCTGCCATTTGTTGTCTGCTCTCATTTTTAACCCTTTTCAATAATTTTTACAGGCACAGCCTGCTTTCTATTTTATCCCGTATTTCTTTGGCAATGTCGTTAATCTGCTGCAAATCCTGGCCTTCTACCATGACTCTTATCAGCGGTTCAGTGCCGCTGAGGCGCACCAGGACTCTGCCCCGGCCCATCAGCTGCTGCTGTTTGGCCTCGATAAAGCCTTCGATATATTCATCAGTTTTATATTTTGCCTTGCCTTCGGCAGTGGTTTTTATATTTATCAGCACCTGCGGATATTTGGAATAACAGGAGTTGAAATCGCTGACTTTTTTGTCGTTTTCTTTGGCAAAATAATTCATCAGCGCCACAGCGGTCAGCTGTCCGTCGCCGGTGGTGGCGAAATCTGACAGTATAACATGGCCGGACTGTTCGCCGCCCAGGTTATATCCCTTCGCCCTCATCTCTTCCAGCACATACCTGTCGCCCACGGCGGTGGTAACCACCTTTATTCCGCGTTTTTCCATGTGCTTTATAAATCCCAGGTTGGACATAACGGTGGCAACGGCGGTGTCCTGTTTCAGTCTGCCGTCCCGTTTCATCCTTGTGGCCAGTATTGCGATAATCTTGTCGCCGTCAACAATTTCGCCGTTGTTGTCCACTGCAAGGCATCTGTCCGCATCTCCGTCAAAGGCTATACCGCAGTCAAATCCGCCGTCTTTTACCAGCTGTGACAGCTTTTCAATATGGGTGGAGCCGCAGTCTTTGTTTATGTTTGTTCCGTCAGGCCGGCATGAAACAAAATGGGCATCTATACCCAATTCTTTGAACAGCAGCGGAGCTGTTGCACTGCTGGCACCGTTGGCGCAGTCAAACAACACTTTCAGGCCGGACAAATCCTGTGTGCAGGCGGTTTTTATGTAATCCACGTAATCCCTTACCGCGCTGTCAACACTTCTTACCCTGCCCATATCTGCTCCGGTGGCCATGACCAGCTTTTCAGGTGTGTCCAAAATCAGTGCTTCTATTTCGTTTTCGGTTTCATCGGGCAGTTTGTAACCGTCGCCGTTGAAGATTTTTATTCCGTTGAACTCCATGGGGTTATGGCTGGCGGATATAACAACACCTGCATCACAGCCGTATTTTTTTGTCAGATAAGCTATCGCCGGTGTGGGCACCACTCCGGCCAGCATTACATCCGCGCCCACGCTGCAAAAACCGGCGCTCAAAGCGCTGGCCAGCATGTCGCCGGATATTCTGGTGTCCATACCTATAAGAACTGTGGGTCTGTGATGTGTTTTACCGGTCAGCACCGCCGCTGCCGCGCGTCCGATATTTATAGCCAGTTCCGGAGTAAGCTCGCTGCCGGCTATGCCTCTTACACCGTCTGTTCCAAAAAGTCTTGCCATTATGTTAACTCCTTTAAAATGTTTTATATTTCGTCAAAAGACTGCTGTACAACATCGCTGTCGGCGATGTTGGGATTTTTTATATTCAAATGCTGATATGCCAGGTTTGTTACCATTCTGCCCCTGGGTGTGCGTGACAAAAAGCCCAGCTGCATCAGGTACGGCTCGCACACATCTTCCAGTGTAACCGCCTCTTCACCTATTGCCGCGGCCAGGGTTTCCAGCCCCACAGGGCCGCCGGAATACATGGTGATAATCGCCCTCATCAGGGTGCGGTCCAGTGCGTCCAGCCCCAGACTGTCTATGTCCATTCTGTCCAGTGCCAACGCCGCAATGTCCGCGTCTATAATGCCTTCACCGCTCACCTGGGCAAAGTCCCTGGCGCGTTTCAGCAGCCTGTTGGCCACTCGGGGTGTGCCGCGCGAGCATTTTGCCAGCGCCATGGCCCCCTCTTCCGTGCATTCTATTCCCAGAATACCGGCTGAACGGCTGATAATTTTTGCCAGTTCCTCATGGCTGTACATTTCCAACTTTAAAATAACGCCAAAGCGGTCACGCAGAGGACTGGACAGCTGGCCTGCCCTGGTGGTGGCTCCTATCAGTGTAAATTTCGGCAGATTTATCCTTATGGACTGAGCCGACGGACCCTTGCCGATGATTATATCCAGCGCAAAATCTTCCAGCGCCGGGTACAGCACCTCTTCCACCTGTCGGGACAGACGGTGTATTTCGTCGATAAACAGAACATCGCCCTCTTCCAGGTTAGTCAGCAAAGCCGCCAGATCCCCGGGCTTTTCTATGGCCGGGCCGCTGGTAACGCGTATGTTTACACCCATTTCGTTGGCAATTACACCTGCCAGTGTTGTTTTACCCAAACCGGGCGGGCCATACAGCAAAATATGGTCCAGGGCATCTCCCCTCATTTTTGCCGCCTGGAGATAAACCGTCAGGTTATCTTTCAGTTTTTCCTGGCCTATGTAATCTGTCAACCGTTTAGGCCTGAGGGAATTTTCGTTATCGTTGTCTTCCGCCAGCGCCGCAGTGCTGACCAGCCTTTCCGTATCCTGAAAACCAATGTTATTCATCAGATTTTACCTCCGGCCAAAAGTTTTAAACCTTGTTTTATCAATGACTGCACATCCTGCCGGCCGTCAAGACCTGCCACAGCCATTGCTGCCTGGCTCTGGCTGTAACCAAGCGCTACCAGGGCGCTTACGGCCTGGCTGGCATTGTCAGAAGCGGACACGGCGCCCACTTCTGACATGCCCACACCGGACAGGGAAATATCGTTGAATTTACCTTTAAGTTCCAGGGTTATTCTCTGGGCCACCTTCGGACCAACACCCTGGGCGGCAGTGAAAGCTTTAAAATCTCCGCTGCTGACCGCCAGCGCAACCTTCTGTGCTGACATGACAGACAGTATTGCCAGGCCGGCTTTTGGGCCGACGCCCGACACGCCTATCAAGGTTTTAAAGCATGACAGCGAAGCCCTGTCCGCAAAGCCGTAAAGATCCATAGCGTCTTCCCTGACAGCCATATATGTGTACAGGGTGCATTTTTCACCTGCCGGCGGCAATGCCGCGCCCACATTTGTAGGCACTGAGACAAAAAAGCCTATGCCTGACACATCTATAACAACACTGTCCAGATTTTTTTCAGTTAAAATACCAGTGAGGCTGTAAATCATAATGTTTTTCCTATCTGTGTAAATAATTTTGATCGGTAAGAATATCCGTGGCATATTGCCACAGCCAATGCGTCGGCCGTATCGTCCGGTTTGGGAACTTTTTCCAGGCGCAGTATGTTTCTGGTCATTTCCTGCACCTGTTTTTTTATCGCCTTTCCGTACCCGGTTACCGACTGCTTTATCTGCAACGGGGTATATTCGTACACCGGTATATTGTTCTGCGCCGCGGCCAGCAGTATAACTCCCCTGGCCTGTGCCACCTGTATAACGGTTTTCTGGTTGGTGGTAAAGTAAAGTTTTTCTATCGCCAGCGCCTGCGGGCAGGTTGTTTTGATAATTTCATCCACCCGTGAAAAAACTTCTTTCAGCCTCAGCTGAAAATCTGTGTGAGCATCAGTGGTGACAGCCCCGTATTGCAGCGGGTAAAATTTATTTTTTTCATATTCCAGTACACCATATCCCACTATGGCATACCCGGGGTCTATGCCCAATATTCTCAAAAAAGCACCGCCTTTTTTATATATCCTATAAACCATATAATTATATCATAATTATGCTGTTTCTTCAATACAACAGACAGCCTGCGGCATTTTTCTCACAAAATAATAACATAAAAATGTTAAAAAAATTCTTTGTTTCCAAGCCAAATAAATGTACTGTCTGTGAATTTTACCGAATTAACTCAATACTTTTCGAAAAAAGGCTGTGGCATTTTAATAAAGTTACAGGTTTTGCTTCAAAAAACTTGATTATGGTCAAAAATAGTAGTATTATAAAGTGTAAAACTTTTTTAACATAGAGATTTATTGAATAAATACGGAGGTAAAATGATAAGAGAAGATTTAAGAAACATAGCCATTATTGCTCATGTTGACCACGGCAAAACCACTCTGGTTGACCAGATGCTGAAACAAAGCGGCACTTTCAGAGAAAACCAGGTAGTCAACGAAAGAGTTATGGACTCCGGCGATATAGAAAGGGAAAGAGGCATCACCATTTTAGCCAAAAACGCTTCTTTCCATTACAACGGCGTAAAGGTAAACATTGTTGACACCCCTGGCCACGCTGATTTCGGCGGCGAGGTTGAGCGTGTTCTTAAGATGGTTGACGGTGTTCTGCTGCTGGTTGACGCCGCAGAAGGCCCTATGCCCCAGACCAGATTTGTTTTGGAAAAGGCACTGGCTCAAAACCTTTCAATTGTTATTGTAGTTAACAAAATTGACCGTCCTGACGCAAGGATTAAAGAAATCATAGATGAAATTCTGCTGCTGTTGATGGACCTGGGCGCCACAGACGAACAGCTGGACAGCCCGATGCTGTTCTGCTCCGGACGCGAGGGTATAGCCAACTATTCTCCCGAAGTAAAAGGTACAGACTTTAAACCTATATTTGACACGATACTGAAATATATACCCGGACCGCAGGTTGCTCCCGAAGAACCTTTCGCAATGCTGGTTTCCAACATTGACTACAACTCCTTTGTGGGCAGAACTGCCGTGGGCCGTATTGAAAAAGGCAGTGTCAAGGTAGGTCAGGAGGTTGTTGTATGCGACTGGCACAAAGAAGATGTCCGCCGTCGCGGAAAAATAACCGCACTGTACGCCTTTGAAGGCACCACCAAAGCTCCCGTAGAAACAGCTTCCAGCGGTGACATTGTTATTGTTTCCGGTCTTGAAGATGTTACCATCGGCAACACTATATGCGACCCGTCCAATGTGGCTCCGCTGCCTTTTGTTGCCATTGACGAGCCCACTGTTGAAATGACCTTTGCCGTTAATGACTCACCTTTTGCCGGCAGAGAGGGTAAATTTGTAACCAGCCGTCAGATAAGAGACAGGCTGTACAAAGAACTGCTGAGGGATGTGGCGCTGAAAGTTGAAGACTCTACCACCAGCGAAAGCTTCCGTGTTATGGGCCGTGGTGAAATGCACCTGTCCATACTTATCGAAAATATGCGCAGAGAAGGTTACGAATTCCAAGTTTCACCCCCGAAAGTTCTGCTCAAACATGACGAAAACGGACAGTTGCTGGAACCTTTTGAACATGTTGTTATAGATGTTCCCACCGAATATCAGGGCAGCGTAATCGAAAAGCTGTCCAGCCGCAAAGCCGAACTGGTACAGATGGCTCCCCAGGGTGAAAGCAGAATGAGAATAGAATTCAAAATGCCTTCACGCGGACTGTTTGGTTACAGAAGTGAATTCTTGACAGACACCAAGGGCGAAGGCATAATGAACACCATATTTGACGGTTACAAACCGCACAAAGGTGACCTTCCTGTACGCCTTACCGGTTCACTGATTTCCTTTGAAACCGGCGAATCCATCACCTACGGTCTGTATAACGCCCAGGAGCGCGGCACACTGTTCATCGGTCCCGGTGAAGCAGTGTATGCAGGTATGGTTGTGGGTGTCAGCCCCAAATCAGAAGACCTGGTTGTAAATGTATGCAAAAAGAAACAGCTTACAAACACCCGTGCTTCCGGTTCTGATGACGCGCTGCGCCTTATTCCCTGCAAACGCATGAGCCTGGAAGAATGTCTGGAATTCCTTGCACCGGATGAACTGGTAGAGGTAACTCCCAAGACACTGAGAATAAGAAAACGGATTCTGGATCACTCTGTAAGAGCAAAAGCAAGAAGCAAGAAATAATATGTAAAATCCCGGAGAAATTCTCCGGGATTTTTAATTTTTACGCAAAACTTTCATAATTTAAAATTTTGTTAAGATTTACTTTATAATTCTTTCGCCATTTACACATATTTGAACAATATAATAAAAGCAGATAACAAGGAATGGTGAATGACATGTTAGACTTTATGGATATAACAAAAGATAATGTTCATTTATATTGTCGATTTGACAAAAGCTTTGAAGAAGATCTCAGCAACTTTCAATCGCGTATATACCCCAAAAACAGCGATTTCTTTGTGCCGATGATACAAAACGGACTGCTGAGATGGAGTTATCTGTTTTTCGACGGAAAGATTATCGGTGCAATATGGCTGGAAAAAGAACATCACAGTCTGCCCTGCGCAACCTTGGGCATATTTATTGCCGACAAAGAAAAACGCAGCCAGGGCATCGGCGAAGAAGCCATAAACAGATATATAGAAATGTATAAAGACCGGCTGAAACTGACAGAGGTCAACCTGCATGTTCGAAAAGAAAACATCCGCGCCATAAGATGTTATGAAAAATGCGGATTTGTCACCGAGCAGGAATTTGAAAAAGCCGATGGCACAAAAGCGCTGAGCATGACAAAAACCATAGCCCGGCGGCAAAATCCGGTGGATTTTGCAAAAGTAAGTTAGATTACCTGATAGTTCACTTTTTATAAATAACTTTTTCTCCTGAAAGACGGAAACGGGATGCATTTTTCAATGCATCCCGTTTCTCCTTTTTTGAAAGGAGGCAGCATAAAGATTATTTAGCCAATATCTGCGGGCCCTGGGGTGTATCTTTTACCACATAGCCCAGCTGAGCCAGTTCGTCGCGTATTTCGTCGGCTCTTGCCCAGTTTTTCTCTTTTCTGACCTGTGTTCTTTCTTCTACCAGGTCTTTTACTTTCTGCGGAATTTCGTCGGTCTTTCTGTTGTACAGCAGGCCCATTACTCCGCACAGCTCATCAAAAATTTTGGCTGCATATTCCAAAGTTTCCTTGTTCTGTTTGTCGCCGGTGGTGTTTATTGCGCTTACCAGTTCAAATATTTTTGACAAAGCATCTGCTGTGTTCAGGTCATCATCCATAACAGCAATAAAGTCAGCTTTGGCCTTGTCGGCAGCCTGTTTCAGTCCGGTTTCTGTGCCTGTTGTATGTTCTATAAGAAAATCCAAATGATCCCTGGCTGTATACAGACGTTCCAGGCTGGATTTGCACTGCTCCATTACCTCTCTGGTAAAGTTCAGCGGTGAACGGTAATGGGCTGTCAGCTGGAAATAGCGTATAGGCTCATATCCGTATTCATTGGCAATGTCGCGGACTGTAAAGAAATTGTTCAGACTTTTTGACATCTTCTGGTTGTCAACATTTATATAAGCGTTGTGCATCCAGTAGTGTGCAAATTCTTTGTCAGAAGCACATTCAGACTGAGCAATTTCATTTTCATGATGCGGGAATATCAGGTCCTGTCCGCCGCAGTGCAGGTCAATTGTTTCACCCAGGTGTTTGCGGCTCATGGCGCTGCATTCAATATGCCAGCCGGGACGGCCTTCGGAGAATGGGCTGGCCCAATGAGGTTCGCCCGGTTTGGAGGCTTTCCACAAAGCAAAATCCGCAGGGCTTTCCTTTATCTCGTCAACGGCAATTCTGGCGCCGCTTTCCAGTTCTTCCAGCGGCTGGTGGCTGAGCTTGCCGTATTCATCAAAGCTGTGCACACGGAAATAAACATCGCCGTTTTCAGTTCTGTACGCGTGGCCTTTCTCTATCAGTGTTTCCACTATGTCAATTATTTCCGGTATATGATCAGATACCCTGGGGCGCACATCTGCAAAACGTACATTCAGTCCTTGGAGGTCTGTATAATATTCGTTTTCATATTTTCTGGCAACTTCATCAAAAGATATTCCCTCTTCATTGGCTCTTTTGATAATCTTATCATCTATATCTGTGATATTGGAAACATATTTTACCTTGTTGCCTTTATATTCCAGATAGCGGCGCAATGTATCAAAAACTACCGCCGGACGGGCGTTGCCTATGTGGATATAGTTGTACACCGTAGGGCCGCATACATAAATTTTGTATTCGCCCTCGGTAATTGGAATAAATTCCTCTTTTTTCCTTGTCAGTGTGTTGAAAATCTTCATATGGTCCATAATATGTCCTTTCCGGCCAAAGGCCTGTAAAATTTTAAATCAAAGACCGTAAAGTTTTAAAAAATATATTAAAAAACGCCTTCATCTGCCATACAACAGACGAAGGCGGTATAATAACCACGGTTCCACTTCGATTTATATCTTGTGAGTTCTGTAACGGGAACACCCGTACACAGCTACTGCAATTTCGCCGTGTCTGCTTTCAAGGGCATTGGCCGGTTTATTGTTTTCAGGGCGCTTTCAGCGGCTCACGCCCATTCTCTGTCGAAATTTTACACCGGTTACTATTCTTGATGCTAACGCATTTATCTTTATATCCCAAATATTAGCACGCTTTTAAATTTTTGTCAAGGTCTCACTTAGCATTGCGGATAAGGTCCAGATTGGGCAGTATATACTGCATTCCGGACACTACCGTAAGGGCGGCCATAATCCACATCAGTACACTTGTAACCAGGCTTACTGTCCCCAGGGTAGCTGCATTTATTATGCCCAAATTGTACAAAGACAGACCTCCCAGACCCAGCATTATGGCAAACATCTGAAACACTGTCTTTGCCTTGCCCATTATTCCGGCGGCTATAACCTTGCTGCCTGCGGGGTTGGCTGCGGCTATCATCCTGATGCCGCTGACCGCAAATTCCCTGGCCAGCACTATACACAGCACTATCTCATGGCACAGGCCTATTTTACACAGGTATATCAACGCAACTGTTGTCAGCAGTTTATCCGCCAGCGGGTCCATAAATTTACCGAAATCTGTTACTATGTTGTATTTTCTGGCTATATTCCCGTCCAGAAAATCAGTAAAGGAGGCAACGGCAAATACAACAAGCGCAATCAGCATGCTGTACGGATTGTCGATATACATAAACAACATAAACACCGGTACCAGCAGAAATCTCATCAATGTAAGTTTATTTGGCAGATTCATATTTTATCACCTTTCCTTACTGTATAATCTCGCCGTACAGATCGTATATATCACTTTGAGTTATATGTACCTTTTTGATATCACCTATCTGTATATCGCTGTCAGCATCCAGGTATACTTCGCCGTCTATCTCCGGTGCATCATACACACTGCGGCAGACAAACAAACCGTTTTCGCTGTCAAAATCATCACAGATGACCCACAGGTCTTTGCCGACCAGATGCCGCTGTTTTTCGGCCATTATCTCTGTCTGAAGTTCCATGATTTTGTCGGCCCTTCTCTGTCTTTCTTCCGCAGGAACCTGGTTCTCCATCTTTGCAGCCACTGTTCCTTCCTCTTCGGAATAGGCAAAGCAGCCCAGGCGTTCCAGGCGGATCTCCTTTACAAAATCATAAAGCTGTCTGAACTCTTCTTCGCTTTCACCGGGATAGCCTGTGATTATGCTGGTGCGTATTGTTATGTCGGGGATTGCCCGGCGCAGGCGGTTGATGGCAGACATTATTATTTCGCTTCCGCCTTTGCGGTTCATGCTTTTCAGCACCCTGTCATTTATATGTTGTATCGGCAGGTCGAGGTAGTGCAGAACTTTCGGGTTTTCAGCCATTACCTTTATCACATCGTCGCCCAGTCTTTCAGGATAGGCGTACATCAGCCTTATCCACTGTATGCCTTCTATCTCGCTGATGTTCTGGATAAGCTGTGCCAGCTTGTTTTCGCCGTATATGTCTTCGCCGTATCTTGTTATATCCTGGGCTACAACTATAACTTCCTTCACACCCTCTTCTGCCAGCCATTTTGCTTCTTCTATACAGCTTTCCATTGGGCGGGAACGGTGCGGACCTCTTATAAGAGGAATAGCGCAGTAGTAGCAGCCGTTGGAACAGCCCTCTGCGATTTTCAGATAGGCGTAATGACGGGGGGTGGAAATAATTCTCTTGGCTGTTATGTCCAGATTGGTTTTCGGGCCGTAAACAGACAGTTTCTCGCCCCGGCAGACTTTTTCCATGGTTTCCAGCAGTTTGTCATGGGCGCCTATGCCTACAACTGCATCCACTTCCGGCATATCCTGCAAAATCTCATCCTTGTATCTTTCGGCCAGACAGCCGGTGACAACTATTTTCAGGTCAGGATTTTCCAGCCTGGCGGAAACGGCATTGAAAATATTTTCAATAGCTTCCTCCTTTGCAGAGGTGATAAAACCGCAGGTGTTTATCAGGCACACATCCGCCTGTGTCATATCTGCTGTTGTGGAATGGCCGGCCTTCAACAGGCTGTGGGCTATAATATCGCTGTCCACCTGATTTTTCGGGCAGCCCAAAGAAACCAATGTAACCTTCATTTAATACTCCTGTATATCAATATCTAAAATTTCAAAGGCTTTGCGTATATCGGAAAAAGCAAAGCCTTTCCTTACCAAAGAAGCGACAACCTTTTGCGGGCTGTCTAGGCGATGAGAATATCTGCCCTGCAACAGCGTGCATATCTGCCGCGTCTGATCCTGTATGTCAAAATTTGATAATACACTATCAACAATATCTTTGTCAATACCCAGCCGGACAAGCTTTGCCCTCACGCCTTTTACAGACTCTTTTTTTGTTTCAAACAGGTACCGGGCCTTTGCCCGGGCAAACTTTTCGTCATCCACCAGTCCAAGTTCTTCCATTTTATCAACGGCATACCGGGCGCTGTCCGCATCAAAGTGGCGCAGCAGTTTTCTGTACAGTTCCTTTTTGCCGTGCATACGAGCCGAAAGATATGTATAACATCTGTCCACTGCTTTGCTGTCATTGCTTTGTTTATAAATGCAAGCAAGCTCTTGCCGGGTAAAACAAGAGCCTATGCTTATATTATTTTTGTATAAAACTTCATCATCCACCGAAAAAAGGAATTCGTCACCGCAAAACAGTGCGTTGTTTCCCTTTTTGGTTTTTGTAATGTCGGTTATCTGTTTATTATTCAACATCTATATCGATATTCGCGCTTCTGCGTTTAGGAGCCGCCGCTTTTTCAGCTGTTTCTCCCTCTGCGCCTTCTTTGGGTGCGGTGCTTATTATTGTCTTGCCGGCCTTCTTACCGCCGGGAGCCAGTATATTTACGCCTTCTGCTTTAGCCCGTTCCACCGCCGCAAAAACCTTTTCTTCAACTTCTTTGGACAAAGCCGGATTTTGCTTGAAGTATTCCTTGGCATTGTCCCTGCCCTGGCCCAATCTTATATCGCCGTAGCTGAACCATGCACCGGATTTGTTTACTATACCCAGTTTTACGGCTATATCCACAATCTCGCCCATCTTGGAAATACCCTGGCCGAACATTATATCAAATTCAGCTTCCTTGAAAGGAGGAGCAACCTTGTTTTTTACCACTTTGGCGCGGGTCCTGTTGCCCACTATCTCACTGCCGGATTTGATAGCCTCTATACGGCGCACATCAATACGCACAGAAGAATAGTATTTCAGCGCGCGTCCGCCGGTGGTTGTTTCCGGGTTGCCGTACATAACGCCGATTTTTTCCCTCAGCTGGTTGATAAAAATAACTATTGTATTGGTTTTGCCTATGGTGGATGTCAGCTTTCTCATGGCCTGGCTCATCAATCTGGCCTGCAAGCCCACATGGCTGTCGCCCATCTCGCCTTCTATTTCCGCTTTTGTTACCATGGCTGCAACGCTGTCCACTACCACCACATCTATGGCGCCGCTGCGCACAAGTGCTTCGCATATTTCCATGGCTTGTTCGCCGGTATCCGGCTGTGACACCAGAAGGGAATCAATATCAACGCCCAGAGCAGCGGCATAAACCGGGTCCAGAGCATGCTCAACATCTATAAAAGCTGCGTTGCCGCCGCCTTTCTGCGCCTCTGCCACAACATGCAGGGCCAGTGTGGTTTTGCCGCTGCTTTCGGGTCCGTATATTTCCACAATACGGCCGCGGGGCAAGCCACCGATGCCCAGAGCCAAATCCAGCGAAAGAGAACCTGTGGAAATTTTGTCCACATTCATGGTAACATTTTCGCCCAGGCGCATTACAGCGCCTTTGCCAAACTGCTTTTCTATATTCGCAAGCGCGGTTTCAAGAGCTTTTTCTTTATCTGTTGCCATATTTTACCTCTTTTTTATATTCCTATGTTATACAACTAATAGTTGTTATCATGATAATATATTATCATAAATACTGCTGATATTCAAGAGTAATTTGACAGTATTTATACTTTCTGCGCCACTACTCCCCTGGCGTTGCCGGCAGTGTCCACAATCTCTCTTACAATTTTATATTCCTGACCTATCAGTATCTGTTTTACCCGCCGGGCCTGATCATAACCGTGCTCAAAGATAAGGTATCCCCCCTCTTTAAGCGCCGGTTTATAATACTGTGATATAAATTTATAAAATCTAAGTCCCTCATCCTCCGCAAACAGCCGTGTGAAAGGTTCGAACTGAACTTCTTTCTGCATTTTGCCTTTCAATGACGGATTGACATAGGGCGGATTGGATATTATCACATCAAAAGTTTCTTCTTCTATTTTGTAATCATACTGAAACACATCACCAAGGATAGGAAGTACGCACAGGCTGTTGCGTTTTATATTTTCCACAAGATATTCATAAGCCTGTTCGTACTTTTCCAAGGCAACCACTGTGGCATCAGGGCAGTATTTTTTTACTGCCAGGGCTATGGCACCGCTGCCGGCGCACAGGTCCAGCACATTGGGGCTTACCATGCTGTTTATATAGTCAAAAGCAGCCAGGCACACATCTTCTGTGTCCCGGCGCGGTATCAGCACCCCTTCTCCTACCTTTAAATTCAGGTCAAAAAAGTCCCAGTTGCCCAACATGTATTGCAGCGGATAGCCCTCTGCACGGCGGCGGCACATATCATACAGCTGCCGGCACACTTCTTCGCCAATTTCCTGCTGCGGGTCTGTTTCCAGCCTGGTTTTTCCCAGCAGATGCTTTATAATTTCATCACTTTCAAAACCCGGCTCGCAGTTGGGATTTCGGGACAGCATGTCTTTCATTTGATTATAAACTTGTCTTATATTGCTCATCTTCTTCACCTTGCATGATATCGACCACAGTTTCAGGCAGCAGAGCATTTACCGATGCTATCGCCACCTCTATCATTCCGTCATCCGGTTCGGCTGTGGTTATACGCTGAAACCACAGGCCCGGCTTTGAAAGCAGTTTTGTACAGGCATTGGTGTGGCGTCCGTTGAAACGCAGTATTTCATAGGACAAGCCCACAACCAACGGCAAAAACAAAACTTTAAGCAAAGCGCGGTTAAGGGTACCATGCCATGGTATAAATGAAAAAATTATAATGCTGACCGCCAGGACTATAAACATGAAACTGGTGCCGCACCTGGGGTGAAACCTGGTGTATCGGCGCACATTTTCAACCGTCAGGGGCCGGCCGGCCTCAAAGCATGATATGGTCTTATGCTCAGCGCCGTGATAGCGAAAAAGTCTGTTTATCTCCGGCATTCTTGATATGCCCCACAGATAGAGAAGGAATATTGCCAGCTTGACAGCACCTTCCACCAAAGACTTCCATGCCCCCAGCGTGAAGAATGAGTCCAGTATTCCTGTTATAAATGTGGGCAGTATCATAAACAGCACCAGGGCCAGTACACTGCCCAGGACACCGGCTGCAAAGGAAAGTACCTGCGCGCTTTTGTCGCCAAACTTTTCTTTCAGCCATATATCCAGCTTGTCTTCTTCGTAGCCCTCACCGGAAATTTCAGCGGAACGCATTATACATTTATAGCCTATGGACAGACTTTCGAAAAGGTTTACAATGCCTCTCAGAACGGGAATTTTTCCGAATTTTGATTTTTTGACATTGTGTATACTAACATCTATTTTCCCGTCAGGAGTGCGCACAGCCACAGAATACTGGTCTTCACATTTCATCATTATGCCTTCTATCAGTGCCTGTCCGCCGATAGATATCTGCTCTTTCTCCATTATTTTCCTTTCATGATTCGTATTGTATTTAAAGTAAAGGTCATTTTGGTGTATTTGCCGTATTCACTTTCCACCACAAATCTGCCGCCGTGGGCATCTATTATCTCGTTTACCAAAGCCAGGCCTATGCCGGAACCTCTTTTGGCACCGCGGCCTTTGTAAAATTTTTCGGTTACTTTATCGATATCTTCGCGGTGTATGCCTTTGCCGTTGTCCAGCACACTTACAGAAACGGCATTGCTTTTGGGGCGGTAGTCAACAATAACCTGTATTTTTCCTCCGGCAGGAGTATATTTTACAGCATTATCCAAAAGATTTACCATGACCTGCTTCAGCCTGCTTTTGTCAGCCATTACGGCTATTATCTCTTCCGGCTCTTTATATTCCAGCTCTATACCGCTTTGTTTGCACCTGGGTGAAAACATTATGACTGCTTCACCTATCTCTGCCACCAAATCCAGCTTTTCCTTGGTCAGTTTTATATCCGATTGCTGAAGCCTGGAAAAGTCCAAAAGGTTTTCAACCATGCCGTAAAGCCTTTCGGTTTCGCTTAAAATAACCCGTGTGCCTTTTTGTATTGTGCTTTTGTCCCGGGTGCCGTTCATAGTTTCTGCCCAGCCTTTTATGGCTGTCAGCGGCGTGCGAAGCTCGTGTGAAACGCTGGATATAAATTCGTTTTTCAGCTCTTCGCTTTTTCCCAGCTCCCGGGCCATATTGTTTATTGTGTCGCAAAGCCGGCCCAATTCATCATTGTAATTATTTTCTATTCTTACACCAAACTGGCCCTTGCTTATCCGGGCGGCACTGGCTTCTATATCCCTGATAGGGCGCACTATACTGCGTATAAAATACATTCCGGACATTATACTGAACGATACTATGGCCACTGCCACAAGAAATGCCAGGGCTACTACAATATTTATCTCTCCGTCGACCTTTTCCAGGCTAGTTACCAGTCTGATGGCATATATGCTGTCAATCTCCGGCTTTATTATGCAGGTAGCTGTCAGCACCTTCTCCCCCAGCGATGTGCGATAAATGTTGGTAGATATGCCGTCAGAAGCATTTTGTGCCAGATGCACATCTTCCAGGTGCATTTCGTCGCTGGGCATAAAGCCGGTTGATGTAGCCAGAATTTTGCCGTTGGTGCCGATAAACATAAATTCAAATTTATCTTTTTCGGTAAACTCCTCGCTCATCCTGTACAGCATCTGGGTGCGCTCCCGGTCAGAGAGCTGCGAAGAAGCCGTCAAAGTGCCGTTTATTGTGTTTATTCTGCTGAGTATGGCATTTTCCGCCGCGGAATAATACGAATTACGCACAATAATCACTATCGATACTGCTGCAATTATCAGCACCGCTATCGTAGTGGCCAGACTGCCCTTTATCCATTTTTTAGTTATACTGCTGCTGTTCATACAATTACATTCTCGACAAATCAAACGCTCCAGCGATAGCCGTAGCCCCACACCGTAACAATATACTGCGGATTGGAGGCATCTTCTTCAATTTTCATCCTCAGACGCCTTATATTCACATCAACTATCTTTATATCCCCATAATAGTTTTCGCCCCAGGCGCCTTCCAGTATTTTTTCCCTTACCAGCGCCACGCCTTCATTTCTGAAAAACAGCTCCATGATGTTGAACTCCACGCTGGTCAGGTCTATTACGGTATCTCCTTTTTTCAGCACTCGGCTTTTCAGATCCAGTGTAAACGGGCCGGATTCCAGCACATCATCGCTTTCGCTCTTTTTGCCGTTTCCCCGCACCCTGCGCAAAAGTGCGCTTATCCTGGCCAAAAACTCCTGAACACTGAAAGGTTTTGTTATATAGTCATCTGCGCCCACAGACAAGGACATAACCTTGTCCTGCTCCTGGCTTTTGGCGGACAGCATTATTATCCCTATTTTGTTGTTTTCCCTGCGGATATACTCGCACAGGGATATTCCGTTCATTCCCGGCAGCATTATATCCAGTATTGCCAGATCAAAATCATTCTTGCCGGAATCCCACAGCATTTTGGCCTGCTCTGCGCTGGACAGCCTGGTCACTTCATGATCTGCCAGCACCAGGTTTATCTCTATAACTTCACCGATATTGTCTTCGTCTTCCACAACTAAAATTTTAGCCATAAAAAACCTCCTGCTATTTTATATACATAACATTTTCTACTATATAATCTCGCTGGTCCTTGCTTACGCTGTCATCAAAAGTCAGCTTTATCTGCACTGTACCGATATTGGAAAGAACCGTGTCTTCCGAATCCCGCACATTTTCTCCTATTTCCAGCACCTCCAGCGTGACAAGGTTCTTGCCTGTGGAAGTCTGTGCAACCAGCCAGGTATTTTCCTCCTGACCGTCGGAAAGGAGTATATGACCCTGCCATTCATCAGGCAGAGGAAAATACAGTCCGCTTTGAGCCCGGCAGAATCCGAAATACTTTCTCTCCGGATTTGCCGAAAGAAAGTTTGTCCATTCCATAAACTTCAAATCTTTGCTTTGAGCCCGCGCATCATCGATTATTGTGGGCGTTTCCATATAGCCGTCCCCATCGACATCCATACTGTAAAGCGGATACGGATAATCCCAGACTTTCTGCACCACATCCGGTGAAAGTATTGTCACAAAATCAGACAACCGGTAATAAAAAGCCTGGGTGTAAACAATTCTGTTTGTGTCGTAATAATCCAGAACTATCGCTTTGTTTTCGGCAAAATCGTTCAGGCTGGGTGATATTGCCGTCACCTTTGCATTGGGCACCGATATTTCCATTGATGCTATTGAAGTTAAAAAACTGCTCTGGTTTGTGCTGTAAACAGAAATCCGGGTGTGCTGGTTATCTGCATTTACCCCCGCCAGGACAATATCAACTATTTCGTCTCCTGTGACATCATAGACCAAAAAATCCTGACAGACAAATGTTTCCACATCCTCAACTTTTCTGTCTGACATAAAGTAAACTGACAGCAGCTTCTCGCTGGAATCGGAAAAGGTGTAACCCACTATTATCCGGCAGGGCTCGTCCTTTTCCAGGCGCTCAAAGGAAAGGCTGTACACCTCACTGCCAAATCCTTCTCCCTCATAGTCTACCGACCAACCTTCTTCTGTCCGGGACAGTACCGCCATACGCACATTAGAGCTGTTTCCCGGTGCGCTATACAAAGCTACAGCCTCCTCCTGACCGTCATCATCCAGATCAACAATCTGCACAGGGGACAGATCTGCACCCTGTTTTGGATACTTTAAAATTATGTCATAGCCCAGATAACTTTTTATCGCCGTTACAATGGCATTTTCCCTTTCAGAGAGTTTGGGCGAAGACAAAAGATTTATTATGCTGTCTTTATCGGCCAGACTGCATCCGACAGTAAGGCACGCTGTCAGAAGCAAGGCAAGAATTCTTTTCATATAAAACCTTTCCGCTTGTTTTTAACTGTTACATATATTTTACCACTAAAAAAGCAATAATCCAATACTCATAACCATGGTACCGGTTATTATACCATAAATTGTGTGTTTGATGTTTGATATTTTTATTGCAGAAGGTATCAGATGAAAAACAGCGGTCTGGATCATTATGCCGCCTATTATAGGCATTAGGCCGTTTATAAAAGCCCGGTTGATAAAATTTCTCAAAAGCAGGTAAGCGCCTATACCGCCTATCGGTTCGGCCATTCCTGCCCAGAAGGCCTGTGAAAAGGCTTTTGAGGCGCTTTTGGATGTGTACAGAACCGGGCCTGCTATCGCCATTCCCTCTGGAATATTATGCAAAGCTACCGCCGCGGCCATTTTAAGGCCAAAGCCAGTATCCCGCACACCGGCAAACATGGTCAGCATGCCTTCCGGCATGTTGTGCAGCACCATTACAACAGTTGTCAGCAATGCCATTTTTCGCACTGTAAAAACATCCTGCGTCTCCCCTTCGTTCATCTGCGGGGTGGACAGACGGGCCAGCGCCGCACCTATAACTGCCCCGCACAAAGCCAGGGAAAGTACACACCCGGCCGCTTTGGACCGCGGCATATAAATACTGTAGTTTTCATAGCTTTCTGACAGCAAATCCATAAATGAAACCGACAGCATAACACCTGCCGCAAATCCCTGAAAAAACGCCATCTTTTCCTTGTCTATACCGCCTTTGACTATAACAGCCAACGCTCCCAGTGCAGTGGCAAACCCGGCAAATGTACACAATGCAGCTGAATATATCATAAACAACACCCCTTTTATAAAGATATATTCCCGGGCACTGCATCATATTTCAAAAAAACGGCGGGCTGTATGCCCGCCTTGTTTTTTCGTCATTTTTCCGGATACAAGATTTTTATGGCTGATGAAGTGCCCAGCCTGTCAGCACCCAGCCGTATAAACTTTTCCATATCCTCCCTGGTGCGTATGCCGCCGGCCGCTTTGATTTTACATTTGCCGCCGCAGTATTCCTTGAACAGGCTTACATCTTCAAATGTGGCACCTCCGGTGGAAAATCCGGTGCTGGTTTTTATA
>CASFSP010000075.1 GCA_949297385.1 uncultured Oscillospiraceae bacterium | reverse complement strand
ACCGTGACTGTGTTCATGACTGTGATCATGACCGCAGGAGCACTCGTCACCGTGACTGTGTTCATGACGGTGATCATGACCGCAGGAGCACTCGTCACCGTGGCTGTGCTCATGTTCGTGGTCGTGACCGCAGGAGCACTCATCGCCGTGGCTGTGTTCATGTTCGTGGTCGTGACCGCAGGAACAGTCATCGCCGTGGCTGTGTTCATGTTCGTGGTCGTGACCGCAGGAACAGTCATCACCGTGGCTGTGTTCATGTTCGTGGTCGTGACCGCAGGAGCACTCGTCGCCGTGGCTGTGTTCATGTTCGTGGTCATGTCCGCAGGAACATTCCACTGCCTGTTCCTTTTTCAATAATGTCTTTTCCATAATACTCACCTCTTAAAATCTTATTTCATTTTGGAATATTGGTTTATAATACTGTTCAAGTCCTTTAAAGTGGTTTCCACATCGCCTTCCTGTATACCCCGCACCACACAGTTTTCCAGGTGATCCAGCATGATAAGCTTTGAAACCTGTGCAATAGCACTTTGAATGGCAGACATCTGGGTCAGGATTTCACTGCAAGTTCGGCCCTGGATGCCCATTTCCTTTACGCCGCGTATCTGGCCTTCAATTTTCGACAGTCGTTTTATTATATTTTCATCAATGTGATTTTTTCTTTCCATTTTTATACCTATACCCCCTATGGGTATCCTTTCTGATTTAGAGTATACCACTGGTGGGTATATTTGTCAATAAAAAATACCGCGATTTTAAGTCGCGGTACAATTTATAAAGCTTAAATCAGCTTACCTGTGCATGTTTCAGGTTTATGACACGGGTAAATGGGTTGGCATAGATATCCTTAAAATAGCTTTTGCAGTAGAAGTATGTGGATTCACTGCCCATTGGCGCACATAAAGCGCTTTGCAATATTTTCTGCTGAGCAGATTTTATTATTGAAACAGCTGCACTTTGATCAGTCATTCCTTTGGCTTGCCGGGTGTAATCAGCAACCTGCCGGTCGTACAACGAAAAAACATCCAGTATACCGTAGGGGGTATCTCCATCCGGAGTCAGCGGCATAAAAGCAATGTCAAAATCTCCCTGGGCAACTTTTTGGTTTATCTGCGAAGACGGCAGATACTCTATGGTAAAGTACAATCCCAAATCCCTCTGCCACAGCTGGTTTATATTTTCGTAAATCAATGAATAAATGCTGTCAGAAGGCATGAGGACCGTCATGGATTCCAGCTTGGTTATCCGCAGCCGGTTCATGCCTTGCTGCAAAAGGCTTTTTGGTTCTTGCTGCATATATGAAGGAGTATAGCAGCCTATAGCCTGATTTACAGGTTTTCCGCCAGCTGAAACAGCGGCCGGGAAGATTGAATTTGCAGAGCTGACAGCCTGCATATTGGCGCCGGAATTGGTAAATCCGAAGGCGTACCATGCCAGGGCCTGCCTTATGTTTTCATTGGATAAGTCGGTCTTCTGGCTGTTGAATACAAGGCAGAGGACAGATGAATCAAAGGACTGTACGGAAGTTGCATCGGCGGAATATTTGTCATAGGAAAAATATCCGCTGATGCTTTCAGATTCGTACATGCTTTGCAATTCGTCCTGCCGAGCCAGCTTCAGCCTTATTCTGGACAGATACCCACCGGTTTCCCGGTTGCGCACCAGGGTGGCATTTCCGCCTTCGCTGTCCAGATAACTCAGCCTGAAAGGACCGTTGGTAAGCATGTTTTCAATGCTCAGCCCATAGGCACCGCCGCAGCTGTTGAAAAAGTCCCTGTTACATGGGAAGGCAGCACTGGAACACAATTTTTCTATAAAATTGTAGTCAGGGTTTTCCAGCTGAATGACTAGCGTGTATTCATCGGCAGCATACACGCCCAGCGTTGAGGCAGAAGATCCGTTTTTTATCGCCCGGGCATTTTTTATATTGGAAAAATCATCTATATACGGAGAATGGGTGGAAGGGTCGCAAATTCTTTGCAGGGCGAATACAAAATCATCTGCGGTGACAGCCAGACCGTCCACTTTTTCTTTTTTGTCATTATTTGTTTTATAACTGTAAGTACAGACTTCCTTTATTGTTATGGTATATGTCCTCCCGTCGGAAGAAACAGAATAATCTTCGGCCAGGTTGTTGACTATTTCTCCGTTTATTTTTTCAAACAGTCCGTCATATATGTTTTCTATCACCAGCAGGTCTTCGGATGCCGAAGCTATCTGCGGATCAAAGTTGGAGGGCATATTTTCCACCGCCGCGGTAAAAGTGGTTATTCCGCCGGCTGGAGAACAGGCGGTAAAAACAAATGCCAAAACTGTGGCAGTAAAAATACTCAATGCTTTTTTCAATCACATCACCTTTAAATTATTATGTTATTAAGTATACCATAATTTTTTTGGCGGATAAATATAATTTGCTTAAAATTCGGTTACAGAAAAGTAATAAAGGCAAAAAAACAGGCGGCATAGCCGCCTGTAATTTTTATTATAAGTCGAAAAGCAGGTCAGAGTATGTGGGAACAGGCCATTTTTCTTTTGGCATTTTTGTTTCCAGCAGGTCAACCTTGCCTCTCAAAGCTGCAAGTTTGTCTTTTGCCACCAGGTAAAGGGCGTTGGCACAGTCTTCCATCTTCTCAATAGCCATAGCCTCTGCGTGGGCGGCTTTCATATCTTCGCACAGGTCAGATACTTCGTCTGTCAATGCAGCCAGTTCTCTCTGGTTCTTTACGGCTATACCGCTGACCACACCGGCTTTTTCACAGTAGTAGTTGCCTTTTGCCAGTTCTGTGCAGTAGCTTATGGCGGCGGGCAGTATCTGCTGTTCAACCATCTGTTTTGCCACATTCAGTTCAATGTTGATCTTCTGAATGTATCTTGTAAACAGAATTTCATATCTTGAACGGGCTTCCACTTCTGTCAAAGCCTTGCTGCGTTTAAGAAATTCGATGTTTTCGGGTTTGATAAGGGCCGGGATTGCTTTTACTGTGCAGTCCAGGTTCGGCAGACCTCTGCGCCGTGCCTCTTCAACCCACTCCTGGGTATATCCGTTGCCGTTGAAGAGTATGCGCTTGTGGGCCATGTACTCTCTGCCGACAATTTCGTATGCTTTGGCCATCGGGTCTTCGGCGGCTTCCAGTTCGCGGGCAAATTCGCGGAAGCTGATGGCTACCAGGGCATTGATTATAGTGTTTACAAAGCCCAGAGGTTGGGAAGAACCAACCATACGGAATTCAAATTTATAGCCGGTGAAAGCAAAGGGAGAAGTTCTGTTTCTGTCGTTTTCGTCTATTTTCAGCAAAGGCAGGCTTTTTGCACCCAGCAGCAGCTCTTTGCTTTCCTCAGTTACTTCGCTTCCGGTGGCTATGCTTTCCAGCACATTCTGCAGCCTGGAGCCCAGGTACATTGACACAATAGCCGGAGGAGCCTCGTGGGCGCCCAGACGGAAATCGTTGCCGGCAGTGGTGGCGGCAAGACGCAGAAGATCTGCGTGTTCGTCAACACCTTTGATGAATGCCGCAAGAGTAATAAGAAATTTTATGTTCTTTTCCGGTTCTTTTCCGGGGTTCAGCAGGTTTTCGCCTTCGCTGGTCACCAGAGAATAGTTGTTGTGTTTGCCGCTGCCGTTGATGCCTGTAAAGGGTTTTTCATGCAGCAGACATACCAAACCGTGCCTGAGGGCTGTTTTTCTCAGCACATCCATAACTATATGGTTGTGGTCGCAGGCGATGTTGGCAAGGCTGTAAACACATGCAACCTCAAACTGTCCGGGGGCAACTTCGTTGTGTTCTGTTTTGGACGGAACACCCAGCTGCCACAGCTGTACATCCACATCACGCATAAATTCCCTTACGCGTTCCAGGGTGCTGCCGTAGTAATGTTCGCCCAGTTCCTGGCCTTTTGCCGGCATAGCACCGAATATTGTTCTGCCTGCCAGTTTCAGGTCCAGACGCTTGTCAAAAACTTCCTTGTCAACCAGGAAGTATTCCTGTTCTGCACCCATTGTGGGTTTTACGGATTTCATCTCGGAATATCCCAGTGCATGGAAAACTCTCAGGGCCTGTTTGTTCAAAGCCTGTGTAGTACGCAGCAGCGGGGCCTTCTGGTCCAGGGACTCGCCTGTAAATGCAGCCAGAACAGTGGGAATGTACAAGGTGGTGCCTATTACAAAGCACGGACTGGTAGCATCCCAGATTGTATAGCCTCTGGCCTCAAAAGTAGAACGCAGGCCGCCGGACGGGAAGCTGGACGCGTCGCTTTCGCCCTTGGAAAGCATTTTGCCGGAGAAATTTATGATAGGTTTGCCTTCCTTATCAACTCCGTCAAGGAACGAATCATGTCTGCCGCTGTTTGTGCCGGTAAGCGGTGAAAACCAATGAACGAAATGTGTGGCTCCTTGTTCAAGAGCCCATGTTTTGATGGCTTCTGCAACCTCATCGGCAACAGAAGGATCCCAAATCATTGCTTCGTCTCTTACTTTGCGCAAAGACTCGTAAGCGTTATTGGACAGACGCTCCTTCATCATCTTTTCGTTAAAGACTTTTGCTCCGAACATGCTGTCAAAATCAACCTTCATAATATCCCTCCTATATAAATTATTTTTTTTGCCGATGTAAGGTTTGGACATCGACGGATATATAACCCATCAAGATTATTTCATAATTTTAGCACTGAAAGTTTTGATTTTCAATAGAATATGCAACTTTAAAAATAATTTTGTAACTTTTTACATATAAGGTTGATATAAGGCCGTTTACACATTATAATACTTATGTAAGGTAAACAAATTGCGATCCCTTTAATGATATTTGGAAAGAGGTGCTTTTATGCAAAACAGGGCAGAAGAATTTTTTAATTCCCTGAGCGGCAAAAAAGTGGCGTTTATCGGCGCAGGCGTCAGCCACAAAAAACTGATTGAAATGTTTGCAGACTATGGCGCTGTTGTCACTTTGTGTGACAAGAAAAAGCTGGAAGATTTCGGCGAATACGCACAGGTTTTGCAGCAGAAAAATATAAAACTTTCCCTGGGGGAAAACTATCTGGACGGCCTGGAAGGCCAGCAGCTGATAATGCGTACTCCCGGTTTTGAATACTACACTCCGCGGCTGGTGCGGCAGAAGGAAAAAGGCGTGGAAATAAGCAGCGAAATGGAGCTGTTTTTTTCTGTCTGCCCCTGTAAAATTTATGCGGTGACCGGCTCTGACGGGAAAACCACAACCACCACTCTGATAAGCGAAATGCTGAAAGGGGCCGGCAAGACGGTGCACCTGGGCGGAAACATAGGCAAAGCACTGCTGCCCATAGCCTGTGAAGTGAAGCCGGAAGATGTGGCGGTGGTGGAACTGTCCAGTTTTCAGCTGATATCCATGAGGCAGTCACCTGATGTGGCGGTTGTGACAAATGTAACCCCAAACCACCTGGATCACCACAAGGATATGCAGGAGTATATAGACGCCAAACGCAATATACTGCTGTACCAAAAGGAAAACTCCAGGGCTGTGCTGGGATATGAAAACCGGGTAAGCCGTGGAATGGAGAAGGATGTAAAGGGAGAATGTGTGTTCTTTTCGCGCCTGTCAGACCTGTCCGGCATGGACGGCAGCGGATATATTGACGGCGACGGCTGGCTGTGTGTCGGCGGGCAGAAAATTGTACATCAGGACAGTGTAGGCCTGCGCGGCAAACACAACCTGGAAAACCTTCTTGCGGCTTTCTGTGCTGTGCAGGGTGATGTACCGGTACAGATTATGGAAAAGGTCGCAAAAGAGTTCAAAGGCGTGGAACACCGCATAGAGCCGGTGAGAAACCTGAACGGCGTGCAGTGGTACAATGACTCCATCGCCACCAGCCCCACCAGGACGATAGCAGGCCTGAACAGCTTTGATCAGAAAATCTGCATCATAGCCGGCGGCTATGACAAGAAAATACCATACGAGCCTTTGGCACAGCCTATCATCGACCATGTCAAACTGCTGGTTGTGATGGGACAGACCGGCCCGAAGATAGAAAAAGTGGTAAGGGAACATCCGGATTTTGAAAAAAGCGGTATAAAAATACTCCACGCCGAAAATATGGAGCAGGCTGTACAGCTGATGTATGAAAATACATCTTCCGGCGATATAGTCAGCTTTTGTCCGGCCTCGGCCAGTTTTGACCTGTATGCCAACTTTGAAGAACGCGGCAGGCATTTCAAAAGGCTGGTAAACCGGCTATGATTACCACAGCCGGTGCAGATATAAAGCGTTTTGAGGATAATTTTTTGCAGGACAGCGGCTTTTTGAGCCAAAAACTGTACTGCGAATACCTGGCGGCAAAGGATGTAAACCTTAACAATTTTTATTGTTATGAAAACCTTAACCTGATGTTCAGCGGTTCCAATCTTTCCTGCGCGGGCACTGTTCATGAGCATCAGAAGGAAAGCCTGCTTGCTTTTTGCTCTTTTATGGGCGTTTACTTTTTGGAAAGCCGGCAGGATAATCTGTGCGCCTTCTCAAAGCAGGCTCTCAGCCTTATGGAATACGCCGGAAATGCAGAAGAAAGCGACGGAATAATCTGCGATGATAACATATACGGCTTTGCCTCTTTCTGCGCCCGGAATTTCGAGGATGTCAGCTTTGATATGGTGTACTCCTCCTTTGCCCGAAAAATAAACAAAAACCTGGGCCATGCCTATTGCCTGAACAAAGACGGGCAGACGGTGTCGGCCGCTTTTGCCTGCGACTACGGCGACAGCGTGTACATCACTTTTGTTTCCACTGCGCCTGCCCACAGGAAAAAAGGCTATGCCGCCCGGGTGATAAGGCATATAGCTGCCGTCAGCGGCGGCAAAAAAGTGGTGCTTATGTGCGAGGACCGGCTGGAAGACTATTACACAAAGCTGGGTTTCAGCCACAGGCACAACATTTATTTGTATAAAATGAGGAATGATAATTTATGATAGAGAATTTTTTTGATATAAAAACGCGGCTGGTACGGCTGGACAAGGAAGTTATGGAGGAATGCCGTCCGTATTTTGAAAGAATTGACAGCATCAGCGACTACAACCAGATGAAGGTGCTGAAAGCCTTTATAGACAACGGCATATCTGCCCGGCACCTGGTGGGCACCACCGGCTACGGCTATGACGACAAAGGCCGCGACGGTCTGGACAGACTTTTTGCCCAGATAGTAGGCGCCGAAGACGCGCTGTGCCGATATAATTTTATGAGCGGCACCCATACACTGACGGTTGCTCTGTTCGGCGTTTTGAGGAGCGGAGATAAAATGTTCTGCGCCACAGGCACACCTTACGACACACTGCACGGCGTTATAGGAATAGACGGTTCCAAATGCGGCAACCTGATGGAATATGGTGTAAAATATGACCAGTGCGACCTGCTGCCCGGCTCACTGCCCGATATTGAAAAGATAAAAGAAGGCTGCCGCGATGCCAAGGTATGCTATATACAGCGCAGCCGCGGATACGCCAAAAGAAAAGCCCTCAGCCTGGATATAATAAAACAGATATCCGATGCCGCAAAAGAGGCAAACCCGGACATTATAGTTATGGTGGACAACTGCTACGGCGAATACACCCAGACACAGGAGCCGCTGCAATACGGTGCAGACCTGATAATGGGCTCGCTTATCAAAAACCCCGGCGGCGGAATCGCTCCCACCGGCGGTTATATAGCCGGGCGCAAAGACCTGGTGGAACTGTGCGGCCATCGTCTGACAGCACCGGGTACAGGCAGGGAGATAGGATGCAGCCTGGATGTTATGCGCGAGATGTATCTGGGCGTTTATTTTGCGCCTATGATAACAGCCAACGCGCTGAAAACCAGCATCTATGCTTCATGCCTGTATGAAAAGCTGGGCTTTGAAACCGAGCCTTCATACAAGGACGACAGAAACGATATAATCACCAGCATTTCTGCCCAGAACCGGGAAAATGTAATAGCCATCTGCCGCGGCATACAGGCAGGCTCTCCCATAGACAGCTTTGCCGCTCCGGAGCCGGGTGATATGCCCGGCTACGACAGCCAGATTATAATGGCAGCCGGTGCCTTTACAATGGGCTCTTCAATAGAGCTTTCCTGCGACGCACCGCTGCGCCGGCCGTATATAGCCTATATGCAGGGCGGTACCAGCTTTGCCGCTTCCAGGGCTGCTGTGCTTATGTCGGCACAAAAAGTTTATGATATAAATAACAAATAGCAGCGAAAGACAAAGTTTCACAAAAATTTCATCTTTTGCTGGTAAAATTTAAAAGCTAAAATCAAGAAAAGGAGTGAAATATATGGACGGCTGTGACAGTAGCGCTCGAAGTTGCGTTTTCAATAACTGCGATGTGAAAAAAATATATCTGCAAAAACGGCCGGCCTGTATGTTGTAGCTTCCTGCTCAGACGGGTTTCTTGTTGGCCGATTGTTTGCATTGCTTATTTTTGCAGCATCGGCCAACTTTTTTTATCGCTCAGTTTACTGCCTTTATACCGCAAATAACCGTTTTGTATAACAGGAGGAAACCCGAAATGAGAGAAATGATCAGAAAAGACGCTTACGGCGCCTTTGAAAAAAGTGATTACACATCAAAAATTTTACAGATAATGCGCAGCACAAAATCGCCGAAGATTATCAGCGAGATGCTGTCAGGCTATCATGCCAATGACATCGCCAACGCTTTTGAACAGCTGAACAAAAGCGAAAGGGAAAAAATTTATCGCCTGGTGTCAAATGAAGAGATGGCGGAAATACTGGAATACACCGACGATTTTCCGCTGTACATAAGTGAACTCAGCCCGCTGAAAGCCGCCGGGATACTGCGGTATATGGAGGACGAGTATCTGCTGGAGGCCCTCAGCGAAACAGATGAAGAAAAAAGAAAGCTGATAATCAGCCTTATGGACGAAGACAGCAAGCGCAGCGTGCTGCTGCTGTCATCCTATTCGGAAGATGAAATAGGCAGCAAACTCAGCACCAACTATATACGGATACAAAGCAGTTATACCGTAAAACAGGCTATGAGCAGCCTTATCAGCCAGGCGGCTGACAATGACAATATATACACAATTTATGTATTGGACGATGTGGGCGTTTTTTACGGAGCCATAGACCTGAAAGACCTTATTATGGCCAGGGAAAACACCGACCTGGAAGACCTTATCGTCACCTCGTATCCCTATGTTTATGCCTTTGAAAAAACCGATGAATGTCTGGACACCCTGCGTGAATATTATGAAGATTCCATTCCGGTCCTGTCGGAGGATAACCGTATTTTGGGCGTTATAACCGCCAAAAGCATAATAGATGCGTATGATGAAGAGATAAAACGGGACTATGCACAGCTGGGCGGTCTTACCGATGCAGAGGATTTAAGCGAACCGGTGACCCAGAGTATGAAAAAACGCATGCCCTGGCTGGTGGCTTTGCTGTGCCTGGGCCTGGTGGTGTCCGGCGTCGTAGGAGCCTTTGAAGGAGTTATCGCGCGGCTGCCCATTGCAATATGTTTTCAGTCTCTTATATTGGACATGGCCGGTAATGTGGGCACACAGTCGCTGGCGGTTACCATAAGGGTGCTGACAGACGGACAGGTATCAGTGAAAGACAAGCTGAAACTGGTGATGAAAGAGGCCAAAACCAGCCGGGCTAACGGCGTATTGCTGGGTATACTGGCTTTTATAGGAATAGGGCTGTACATATTTACCGTCAAAGGTAAAACCCTGCCTTTTGCTTTTGCGGTTTCAGGCTGCCTTGGCGTATCGCTGGTGCTGGCCATCATTGTATCAGGAATTACCGGTACAGTTATACCGATGTTTTTCAAAAAAATAGGCGTTGATCCGGCTGTGGCTTCCGGTCCGCTGATTACAACAGTTAATGACCTGGCGGCAGTTGTAACTTATTACGGCCTTGTGTGGATACTGCTGATAAACACCTTGCATATGGCCGGATAAATGTGCTTTTTCTATTGCACCTGAAAACAAAATAATATATAATTACCTTGCTGTACAGACAGGCGGTGATTTTTTGACGGATATATTTTTGCGCAGCGTGTGCCGAGAAGATTTAAACAGTGTTTATCGGATCTATTCGCACAGACAGTCTTGCCTGGACTGTGGTGTAAAACCGGTGCGTACACTTGGGCAGGCGCAATGCCTGCTGGAAAAAATCATGGAAAACCGGGATACTTTTGCCATTGTTCTGAAAGAGAACATGGAAACAGCAGGGTTTATATCCGTATCAAAAGATATGCACCGTTACAACAGACGCCGGTATATGCTGGGATACATACTTGCGACCGAATACCGCGGGCATGGAATAATGCCTGTCGCTGTAAAAAGGGCCTTGCACCATGCTTTTTTTAACCTTGGTGCTGATGTGGTCAGTGCAGCGTGCTTTACAGACAACAAAGCTTCGCAGAGAGTGCTGGAAAAATGCGGTTTTGTCAGCGAAGGTTGTCTGCGCAAAGAGTTTGCCAGGTATGACGGACAGGTGTTGGACAGTTTAATGTACTCTATGCTGTACGAAGAGTACAAAAAGTTATATGAGGAGTAAATAATGGAGAAGAAATTATCAAAGCAGGCTGTTGCCATAATGGAAAAAATGCAGCAGAACGAACTGACAGAAAGCGCCATTTATACACGGATTGCTAAGTTTGCCAAAGGCGAGGAAAACAAGCAGGTGCTTATGCGCTTGGCCCGTGAAGAAATGGCTCACTACGAAATATGGAAAAGCTACACTGGCACACGGATGAAACCCCAGAAATGGAAGGTTTTAAAATTTAAAATTCTGGCGGCCGTGCTTGGCTTTACCTTTGCGGTAAAACTGATGGAAAACGGCGAGGAAAACGCCCAGGACGAATATGAAATACTGGCGGCGGAAGTAGCCGAAGCCGGAGAGATAAAACGCCAGGAAGAAGAACATGAAAAAGCTTTGCTGGACATGCTGGACGAAGAAAGATTGCAGTATGTGGGCAGCATGGTGCTGGGGCTCAATGATGCACTGGTAGAGCTTACAGGCTCTCTGGCCGGTTTTACCTTTGCCATGCAGAACACACGCCTTATTGCTTTGTCCGGACTGATAATAGGTATATCTGCCACATTTTCCATGGCATCCAGCGAATTTTTGGCGGCAAAAAGCGAAGGCCGTACCGATGCGCTGAAATCCTGCACATACACCGGTATAGCATATCTTATAACAGTAATACTGCTGATACTGCCGTATATTCTGTTTGAAAGCTCTATGTACATACCGGCGCTGGTTATGATGCTGCTGACTGTTATACTGATAATAGCCGGTTTCACATATTACATATCCGTGGCGCAGGATATGCCGTTCAAATCCCGCTTTGTGGAGATGGCCGGTATCAGCATCAGTGTTGCTGTTATATCATTTGTAGTTGGTATCGCAGCCAAACGGATTTTGGGCGTAGATATATGATGTTTTTAAGGGCGGAGTTTTCCGCCCTTTCAATTTTTTTGAAAAACCTATTGATTTTTCAAAAATTATATAGTATAATAAATAAGCTTTATGAATAAGCCGGTGTGATGGAATTGGCAGACGTGCTGGACTCAAAATCCTGTGGTAGTGATACCGTGTCGGTTCGACCCCGACCACCGGCACCAAACCCTTGGGCAACAGCCCGAGGGTTTTTGTTTTTTTCACAATTTTGTGTTATTATATAGTAAATTGAATATCGCCCCTCTTTTGAGAAAGGAGTGTTTTTAATGTTGCAGAATATATTTTTTCACGAAATAACAATGTTTTCTGATTTTTTCACCTTTTCAAACATCACCATAGCTGTATTGGGCATCCTGGCCGGTATTTTTCTCAGCCTTGTGCTGATAAGAAGCAAAAAAGAGAAAAAAGATTTTGTTGTGGCAGTTCTGGGAGTGTGGGTGCTGTTCCATCTTGGCGTGTGGTTTTATTCAAAAGTCGGTACCGGCGCGAACATAGGATGGTATTATGCATACAGTATAATCAGCGTTATGGCTCCGTTCAGCACATTTTTACTGCTTGGTGCGGCGGCAGGGCTTATGATAAAAAGATAAAACAAAAAAGCGCGTTTAACACGCGCTTTTATTTTTGCATTATCAACTTTTTCGGTGAACATACACCCTGGCCATTTCACCCCGGCTTTCAGTGCGTGCCATACACAGATACTGCCAGCCGTAACGCTCGTAAAAAGAGGTGTGGTCGGTCAGCAGGTACAGCGTGTCTATTCCCAGGTTTTGCATATCGTCGCACACAAATTTCAGCATCCGGCCGGCTATGCCCAGTCTGCGTCTGTCCGCTTCTGTGTATACAGCGCAGACATTGGGGCACAGGTCTTTTCTTTCGTGAAAATCGTTTTGTATCACACCCATACCGCCTATTATCCTGTCATTTTCCAGTGCCAGGTACCATCTTGGCACATCTGCTCCTTTTATGCCTTCATCCATGCTTTCCAGGTAAGCCTGCCGAGGAATGCCCCATTTTTCGCAGAACCACCGCGCGGCGCGTTCTTCCATCTGCGGTATTTCAGATATGCGCTTTATAACATAATTCATATATAAACCTTTTCAGTTTTGATTATCTATTTCGACCTGGCCGGAGCCGGATTGTATTTGAGGCCGTCTATAACCATGTCAAAAGTTTTATCTGCCAATGATAAAATATCTATGTCCCCGTTTAAAGTAGTGTATGTCAGTGAAAGCCCGCGGCATACGGAAAGTATTGAGTTGGCTATATCATCTGGGGAGTAGGCGGGCTTTATCTCGCGGTTTTCCACGCCTTCCACAGCTAGACGGGAAAATACCTGAAAACGATACAAATTCTTTTCTCTGTCCATTGTCATATGGTCGTTGTTCGTATAGTCTATGTTTGTTTTGGCGTATCCGGGCCCGCGGCGTATTATCCTGGTTATATAAGCCATGGCGGCCTGTTTGATTTTTTCCAGCGCGCTACCGTTTAAAAACGGCACCACATCATACCTGTAATAGTTTTCCATATAGTCCACCAGCCTGCTCATAAGATGCTGTTTACTGGGATAAAAATTATAAAAAGTGCCGGTGGAAATTTTGGCCTTATCGCACACTTTCCTTACAGAAACACCTTCCAGACCGTACTGTTCCAGCACTTCAACAGCGGCGGCGTATATGTCCTTTGCCACCTGTTCGTCATTCAATTCCTTTTTTCTTGCCAATTTAACTTCTCTTCTCTGAAAATATAGTGATACAATTCTACTATATTTGTATATTTTTTTCAAGCCAAACAGCAATATTGAAAAAGCTTGCGGCTTATGCTATACTTTTTTATATCAAGGAGGATATGTGTATGAGTGATTACACAGTGGAAAAGGTAGCGGGAAAAGTGGCATCTTTTTTTAAGATGATAGTTTTTTTTATTGTCGGATTTCCGTTGGCCATCGGCGGGGTTTTCGAATTGTTCTTTACTGTCAGAAGAAGCATTTTGTTCATAGAAGCGGGAATTTTTCCCGTCAGCCATGTGATGTTGATGCTTTGCATAGCCTTTATTTTTCTCAGCATGGCCGCTTTGTTTGCAAAGCTTGCTTTTGCAAAGCTGTTTTCAAAAATAAGTTATGGGATACTGTGGTCGGTACTGGGACTGTCGGCAGCCGCCTGTGTATGCTTTTCTTTGTATGACTATTCGGTCAGGGACTCTTTTGAATATGTAGACTATCCTTCCTATGTGGAGCAGATGAATACAGAGGTTTTGTACGAAACCAGAAAGTGCAGTTATTCCGAGGTCATTTACATAGAAGGCTATATGACATTTATCTCCAATAATTTCAGACCAAACGCCGTTGTACAGGTAGAGCAGGATGACAGCCTTACAGAGGCTTACCGTGTTGAGATACACTATAAAGGCAACGATGCCGAAATGCATATAAATTCTCTTGTTGACGATGACGGCAAAAGGGTTGACAGCATCAGTGTATGGCCCAAATCCTATGATTACGATATGAGCGACAGCGATTATGTATATATGTATAAAAACAAGGAAAATGTAGAGTACGCCGAACCTCTTGCAATAGAAAAAATAATAATACGCACGGCCTATCCGGAAAAAATAGATGTTTCCGGCATTGAGCCAAGATAAAAGCGGAAAGAGCTTTGACTTTGGGTCAAAGCTCTTTTTTTATCAGTCTTTATAGATACCGGCTTTTTTAAGTTGCAGGTAGTTTATATAGGATATTACAGCCGATATCATAAGCATAACAGCAAAAGCTATGAATGCATAGTCCGGATTTATGTCAAATATCAGACCGGCAAAAGTGGGGCCGGCCATCATGCCGAAACTGCGGGACGCATTGAACAGCCCTGCCACAGCACCTTTTGACGAGGCGTCATCATTTTTGAGCATAACAGCCTGCTGCAACGGGTTGAACATTGCAAAAAAGCCGTAGTAGATCACTGCAAAAATCAGCACATAGGTCTGGTTTGGGGACATAACCATTGCAAATATGGACACGGCAGACAGCAGAATTGTTACGCACATGGATTTGGATATATTTGTTTTTCTCACTATCCACATGTTTATTGTCAGGTTGGTCACCAAAGAGATTATTCCCACAACAGCTTTGAACAGTCCGGAAGATGACGGGGCAAAGTTGAATTTTGCTCTCAGATAGTAGTTGAAGTTCTGGTCAAAGCCGCTGGTGGCAAACATTGAGAAAAACGCGCTGACCAGAAAAACTGCTATTGTTATGTTTATCAGTTTCATGCCTGCTGATATGGAGACAAATGGATTTACATCCTTTGCACTCAGCTTTTCACTGCTTTTTACAAAGTTCGGATGTTCCTTAATACACAGATATGTGATTACGGCCATAAGCACCAGTGTTATACACTGAGCATAAAATGAATAATAAACGCTGTAATCTCCTATCAGCCCACCTACAAGAAAGCCGAAAGCTCCGCCGATGGACTGCATGGACGCATAGATTACCAGCAGTTTGTTTCGCTCTTCCGATGGTGCATCCATAGCTGTGAGATATGCCATGCTGTTTACCCGTATGGCGGCTATGCCTATACCGCCGATAAAGCGGCCCAGCACAACCAGATGCCAGCTTCTGGCCATGGAGAAAATCAGCGCCGACAGGCCGTATCCCACAAAGCCGAAGGCAGTAGCTCTGGCATAGCCTATTTTGTCGCCGATTTTACCCCACAAGGAAGATGTGATAAACTGGCCGAAGGCCATTGCGGCAAAGGCAAAACCGAACATTGAGCTGGAACAGTTGATAAGCTGTAAAAATGCCGGGGTCACCGGATGCACAAAATTGGACGCGAATGTGTACATGAAATACACGATGAAAAAAATAGTAAGATGGTATTTTTTTATCAAAACCTTTTCCTCCTGTTTGGCCGCCGTTTTGCGGCGGCGGTTGACTGAAAACTGTAATCATTTTACAATGAAAACAGGGTGTTGGCAACAAAAAAATACCTTGCTTTACAAATATTTTCTCTGTGCTGCAAATCCCTTGAAAACCTTGACAATAAGCGCAAAATTTCGATACAATAAATAACTCTTTTTGAATAAATTTTACAATTTTTTACCAAAAGCCTTTTAAAGACTTGAAAAAAACTGTAAATAAGGTATCATATAATTAAGAAAGTATGTTTTTTAGGTGAATAAGCGTGAATATTACCGAAATCGAAAGCAAATATCTTGAAATTATCAACAGACATATAAACAACGGTGTAATTTTCTTTACTTCACACGGTGTAGTGATAGAAGAGGAGGTTACTATCGGACGCGGCACAGTGATATATCCGGGCACAATACTGCTGGGCGATACGCACATAGGAGAAAACTGCAAAATCGGCCCCAACAGTATGCTGAAAAACTGCACCCTGGCAGACAATGTCACTTTCAATGCGTCCCAGGGCACCGACAGCACTGTGGACAGCGGCGCCACCATCGGCCCGTTCAGCCAGCTGCGCCCCGGCAGCCACATAGGCGCAAAGGTAAAAATAGGGGATTTTGTAGAGGTGAAAAATTCCTCTGTGGGCGAGGGCACTTCCATTGCCCACCTGACATATATCGGCGACAGCGATGTGGGCAGGCATGTGAATTTTGGCTGCGGCGTTGTCACGGTAAATTATGACGGCCAGAGCAAAAACCGCACAGAAATTGGCGATTTTGCATTTATAGGCTGCAATACCAATCTTATTGCCCCTGTGAAGGTGGGCGACGGAGCATATACCGGTGCCGGCTCCACAATAACAAAAGATGTTCCCCGGCAGGCACTGGCAGTGGCCAGGGCAAAACAGACCAACATAGACAACTGGGCGAAAGAAAAGCTCAGCGGTTATATAAAAAAACATTCAAATCAAGAGTAAGAGGTAGATTAGATGAATATTCATGGCAATGACATCAAAATTTTTGCGGCAAATTCAAACAAAGAGTTGGCTCAAAAAATAGCAGATCAGCTGGGTCTGCCCCTGAGCAAATGTGAAGTGGGTACATTCAGCGACGGCGAAATTGCCGTATCCGTCGGCGAAACCGTTCGCGGCAGTGATGTTTTTATCATCCAGAGCACCTGCACTCCGGTAAACAACAACCTGATGGAACTGCTTATTATGATAGACGCAATGAAAAGGGCGTCTGCCGGCCGTATAACAGCCGTTATTCCTTATTTCGGTTATGCCAGACAGGACAGAAAAAGCAAATCCAGAGATCCGATCAGCGCAAAACTGGTGGCTGACCTTATCACCACAGCAGGCGCAGACAGAGTTTTGACAATGGACCTGCACGCAGCGCAGATCCAGGGCTTTTTCAACATTCCGCTGGATCACCTGGTTGGCATGCCCATATTGGCAAAACATTTTGAACAGGAAAACCTGGACAACCTGGTTGTGGTCAGTCCCGACCTGGGCAGTGTAAACCGCGCCAGAACCTTTGCCAGCCGTCTTGACGCACCCATTGCCATAATCGACAAACGCCGCCCCAAACCCAATGTGTCTGAAATAATGCACATCATAGGCGACATAAAAGACAAAAATGTTCTGATAATTGACGATATAATAGACACAGCGGGAACTTTGTGCAACGCTGCCAATGCGCTGAAAGAAAGAGGCGCAAGGTCTGTAAGAGCCTGTGCAACACACGGTATACTTTCCGGCCCGGCCGTTGAAAGAATTCGTGACAGTGCCATAGAAGAACTGGTTTTGCTGGACACAATACCGCTGACAGCGGAAAAATCTCTGGACAAAATTCAGGTTGAAACAGTAGCCCCGATATTTGCACAGGCTATACAGAGAATTTACTCTGACCAGAGCGTTTCCATACTGTTCAACTAATCAGACAGGGGACAACATTAAAATCTATCTATGCTTTTTAAAAATACGCAGGGCGCGGATTTTATGATAGTCGGACTGGGCAACCCCGGTTCAAAGTACCAGAACACCAGGCACAACATAGGTTTTGCCGCCGTTGACTATATCGCCCGGAAGCTGGGCGTAAATATAGACAAGGCAAAATTTAACGCTCTTTACGCCCTTACAAAGGTGAAGGATAAAAAAGTTTTACTGCTTAAACCGCAGACTTTTATGAACCTTTCCGGCGAGGCGGTGTCTGCTGCGTCCAGGTTCTATAAAATATCTCCGGAAAATATACTGATTATATATGACGATGTGTCTTTGCCGGTGGGCAAGATGCGCATAAGGCTGAAGGGCTCGGCCGGCGGACATAACGGGATAAAAAGTATAATCAGCCACACCGGTGAAAATTTTGCCAGGATAAAGCTGGGAGTAGGCGAAAAACCGCATCCCGATTACGACCTGGCCGACTGGGTTTTGGGCAAATTCAGCCGGGAGGATTCCAAAGTACTATCGGAAAAATTTGAAAGCGCCTATCAGGCTTCACTTCTTATAATGGAAGGTCAGGCTGACAAAGCCATGAATTTATACAACAGATAACAGCCGTGGGGTACCCCCCTTTGGGGTGCCACACGGCCTTTGCCGCTTAACAACATTTTTTGAAAGGATAAACACCGTGCTTTTAAAAGAGATAATGCAGACGGCGGAATTTTACCGCTTGATAAAGGAAATAAATGACTACAAACGGCCTATCGCTTTGTTCGGGCTGTCAAAAACGGCTTTGGCGGCCTTTGTCAGTGCCGTGCATACAGCCACCGGAAGAAATGTGCTGGTAATGTCCAAAGATGAGCGCAGCGCCAGTAAATTTTTCGAGGATGTCAGCTTTTTCTCTGACAAGGCCGGACTATTCAGCCCCCGTGATCTCACTTTGCGTCCGCTGGAAAGCTTTTCCAGACAATACGAATACCGCAGGATAAAGACTTTGGGCAACCTGGTGGGCAGGAATGTGAACATTGTGGTAGGCCCTGCGGAAGCCTGCCTTATGTACACGATGCCCAAAGATAGGTTTATCGCCAATACACTGACCATAAAAGACACTGACAGCATAAGCAGGCAAACTTTGGTGCAAAGGCTGACAGATGCCGGGTATATACGCAGGGATATGGTGGAGGGCCCCGGGCAGTTTGCTGTCAGGGGTGATATTGTGGACCTGTACACCCCGGATATGCCCCACCCCGTCAGGATAGAGCTGTGGGGGGATGAGATAGACAGGATAAACACCTTTGACATACAGACCCAGCGCCGCCTGGAACAGATAAAGAAGATGCATATATCCCCGGTTAAAGAGGTGCTGTTTACAGACTGCCGGCAAGCTCTTGAACGGCTGAAACGGTTCAGAGATCGGCTGCCGGCCAGAAGCAGGCGGCAGTTTGACCAAAGCGCAGAAAAGGATATTATATCTCTGGAAAACGGCATCATGCCCCGGAGCATGGACAAATATATAAATATCTGTTATGAACAGAAAGCCACTTTGCTGGACTATATGGGCAGCCCCATTATATTCCTGGACGGCTGGACGGCGGTAAAGGAAAGCTACACAACCTCTTTGCAGCAGAGCCGGCAGGAAATACGGTCCCTTATGGAAGAAGGGCTTTTGTCCAAAGGCATGGACGAATTCTTTGCCCCCATGCATTACCTGATAGAAAAAGGCAAAAGTTTGCCCACCGTGATACGGGAAGATTTTGTGCGCAGTACAGCGGATTTCCCGCTGTCCCAGATAGTCAGCATATCCTGCAATGCTACCACAGGCTGGAACGGTGAATACAAACTGCTGGCGGAAGATTTGCAGCGGCTGGTAAGTCAAAACTATAAAATTGTGGTGCTGGCAGGCACAAAAAAATCTGCCCTTACGCTGTCAGACGATTTAAAGGATATGGGCTTTGACAGCGTGTATATGGAAAAGGACAGTCTTCTGCGCCCGGGTACTGTTGCGGTCAGCCGGGGCAGAACCGGACAGGGATTTCAGCTGCCCGGGCAGAAACTGTGCCTGATAACCGGACACAAGCGGAATGTATCCTCCCAGAAACCGCGCAAAAAGGACAAAAATGCCATAACCTCCATAGACCAGATATCCAAAGGCGACTATGTGGTGCATCAGAATTACGGCATCGGCGTATATGACGGCATACACAATGTCAGCATGCAGGGGGTCACCAAAGATTATCTGCTGATAAAATTTGCCGGCAAGGACAGTCTGTATGTGCCTGTAACCCAGCTGGACCTTATCAGCCGCTATACCTATGCTTCGGAAAATGAAAAAGTGTCATTGTCAAAGCTGGGCGGCGAAAGCTGGAACAAAACCAAGCGGAAAGCCAAAAAGGCAACCCAGGAAATGGCAAAAGAACTGATAGCCCTGTACGCCAAAAGGGAAAAAGCAAAAGGTTTTGCCTTTGACTCGGACAGCGAATGGCAGAGGGATTTT
>CASFSP010000074.1 GCA_949297385.1 uncultured Oscillospiraceae bacterium | reverse complement strand
GAGTGGCAAGCAGGTGGCCATACTGGTGCCCACCACCGTCTTGGCCTGGCAGCACTACAACACCCTGGTGCAGAGGATGGAAAACTTCCCGGTGAATATACAGCTGCTGTCCCGCTTCCGCACACCCAAACAAAGGCAGGCAACCATAAGGGATATAAACAGCGGCGTGGCCGACATAGTCGTCGGTACCCACGCGCTGATACAGAAAAGTGTAAAGTTCAAAGATCTGGGACTTCTGATAATAGACGAAGAGCAGAGGTTTGGTGTGGCCCACAAGGAAAAGCTGGTGGAAGGTTTCACCGGTGTTGATGTGCTCACCCTCTCCGCAACCCCGATACCCAGAACCCTGAGCATGGCCCTGAACGGTATCAGGGACATGTCCACCATAGAACAGCCCCCGGTGGACAGAATACCCATAGAAACCTATGTCAGCGAATACAGCGAAAGCGTAGTGGCGGCGGCTTTGAACAGGGAGCTGAACCGCGGCGGCCAGTGTTATTATCTTCACAACAGGGTGGAAACCATAGACCTGTGCGCCCGGAAGGTGCAGCGTATGGTGCCGGATGCCCGCATAGGCATAGCTCACGGACAGATGGACGAAGCCACGCTGTCATCAGTGTGGCGACAGCTGATGAACGGCGAGATAGATATTCTGGTGTGCACCACCATAATAGAAACGGGTATAGATGTTTCCAACTGCAATACACTGATAATCGAAGATGCAGACAGGATGGGTCTGGCGCAGCTGTATCAGATAAGGGGACGCGTCGGCCGTTCCACCAGAAAAGCCTATGCTTATTTCACATTCCGTAAAGACAAAGTCCTCAACGAAGTGGCGGTAAAACGCCTGAATGCCATAAAGGAGTTTACCAGTTTCGGTTCCGGTTTCAAAATAGCCATGCGCGATTTGCAGATACGCGGCGCCGGCAGCATACTGGGTAAAACTCAAAGCGGCTTTATGGCATCTATCGGCTATGACTTGTATATAAAGCTTTTGAACCAGGCCATAGCGCTGGAAAGAGGGGAGACACCCAAGACAGAAAAAAGCGACTGCGTCATAGATATTTCTGTGGACGCTTTTATACCTGACAGCTTTATATCCTCCACCCAGAACAGAATAGAGGCGTACAAGCGCATTGCTTCACTGGAAAGCGAGGACGATGTAAGCGATTTGATTGATGAACTGGTTGACAGATACGGCGATGTGCCCCAAAGCGTTATGGGCCTTATTGATATATCGCTGCTTCGTGTGAGCGCCGCTGCCCTGGGAATAACCGAAATTGTCCAGAGAAAAGACAATATAATTTTCTACGGTGAGAAATACTCCGATATAGATATGGCCGGATTTTTAAAGGAAATCAAATATAAAATAGGCGTCAGCGCATCTCCCAAACCATATATTTCGGCAGTTATTCCCGCAGGAAATCCGCCGCTGGAAGTTATGAAAGAAGTGTTGAAAACTTTGAATTCCAACAGGCGCCCGTCCGAAATTTCAAAATAAAATTTACAAAAGATTTTTACCGCCAGATTTTCGGTGATAAAAGAAAATGTAAAAAAATAGTTAAAAAAGTACAATAAATTAACACAAATATTTACTACAATCAAATTGCAAAACAATCCGGCAGTTTGGGGGGTGCTTGTGTTGAAAAAGGGAATTGCCTTTTCGGCTTTTGCCGTGTTGTGCTGTTCGCTGTTTATATCCTGTGCGGCAGGACAGGATTATAAATGGGTGGTAAAAATTGACGGAAGGGAAATACCTCCCAATATGTTTGTCACCGCTCAGATGCAGTCTTATATTGAGGCGCAGATGATAGTGGTTGGCGAAGGCGGCAGAAATGTTATGGAAAGCGAAATAAACGGTATGCTGGCAGAGCAGTGGATAAATGAAAAGTCCATACAACATCTGAAAAATTTCTGCTTTATCGAAAAGGAATTTGAAAAAAGAGGGCTGGTCATCAGTGACGAAGCTGAAGACTTTTTGAATACATTTGGTAAAAGCGGATGGGAAAACATATCCCGGATATATGATGAAAACAACATACCAATGGAATACTATCTGCAATATCTGGATCACTTGTGCAAAGAACAGATGGTTTTCAATGATATATACATGGATGGCGGCGAGAAAGAAGTAAGTGAAGAGGAAATAAACGAATATCTTTGCCGGAGGCTGTGCAGGGTGTCGGTATTTACTTTATCAAAAACCGGGGCAGACGGACAGCCGTTGCCGGAAGACGATCTGCGGCGGTTAAAGCGGCAGGTGGAAGATACTGTTTCTGCCGTCAATAAAGGGCTGGACATGCAGACGGCAGCCCGGGAAAGCCGTCGGCGCCTGGCAGAGATTTCCGGCGTTGAGTATGACCGGCGGCGGACTGACGCAGTAAAAACCTTCTATCTGAACAGCAACAACATAGATGCAGTGCCGGTGTTTACCAGCGAGCTGTTCTGCCAGAAAGAAGGCCGGTGCATATATTATGAAACAGACGAAAATTTCTATATATGTCAGAAGGTGGATTTTGAATCGGATAATGAAGAATATTTGCAGCTGAAACAAAGTGTGGTAAACAACATCAAGGCCGATGAGTTCCAAAACTACATCCGGGACAGCTGTGACGCAATGCAGGTGGAGATAAACCGGCAGGCGCTGGAATATTATTCGCCCTCCAAAATCAAAATTACGATAGGCGGTTAAACTGGTAATGCAGATAAAAAAAGGAAGATACAGGCATTTCAAAGGCGGCGAATATATGCTTCTGGATGTGGCAAGACACAGTGAAAGCGGCGAATATATGGCCCTTTACCGCCCACTTTACGGCGAAGGCGGACTGTGGGTGCGCCCTTTGGATATGTTTTTTGAAAATGTGGAAGTGGACGGTGTTTTACAGCCCAGATTTGCCTTTGTATCGGATAAATGAAAAAGCGGCATCTGCCGCTTTTTTTAATATCAATATTTAACACTTTTTACACAAAATGTAAATATCATAAGCAGATATAGAAATCAGAGAGGGCCTGCATAATTCAACACGCCTCACACGCCAAATATTTCAAAGCATCGGCCTGCTTTAAAGGTGTTGAAGATTTTTGTTAAATTGATAAAAAAATATCGATTATATTAAAAAAATTTGTGTAGTAAAATAATTGATATTTGTTTTGGCATTGTAATATAATATACGATAGAAACATATAGGGGGAGAAAGATGGGGTTCAATAAAAACACTTTTAAGGCTTTTAGATATATAAGTCTTATCAGTCAGCTGGCCCTGTCGCTGGTAACACCCTGCCTTTTGACTGTGGTCATCTGTTCATGGCTGAAAGAAAAATTCGGCCTGGGCAACTGGATTATGGTTGTGGGCATACTGTGGGGGTTGTTTTCCGGTATTTCCAGTGTATGGGTCTATTTAAAAAAAGCAATAAAAGATGCGGAAAAAGAACAGAGCGAATACGAAAGTAAATTCAGATAGGAGTGTTAAATTATGGTTGGAATGCATCCGGTTGGAATGAAACATTTTGTAAGAGTAACAAAGTTCAATGCAGTGCTGACAGCTGTGGAAAATGTTGTTTTCCTTCTTTTGAGCAAATGGGATTTTACGGTGCTCATAGGCTCATTGTGGGGGCTGCTTATGACCAGTGCGTATTTTTATCTGATATGCGCCAGCGTGCCCAGGGCGTTGAACAATACAGACGCAAATGTGGCGCGCAAACACATCCAGGCCACCTATTTGGAACGCATGCTGGTTATTGCACTGGGTGTGATAATCGCTTTCAAAGTTTCGTTTATACATTCTTGGGCGGCGGTTATACCGTTGTTGTTCACTCGTATTTCTATATCTATATTGTATTATAAAAACAATGGAGAGGAGGAATAGAAAATGGATGTGTCCATAAACGGCCCAAAGGTGCTTTTCACTTTGCCGTTTTTTGGCGGTATTGATGTATCTCAGTCTGTTGTAAGCAGCTGGGTGGTTTTGGCTCTGGTCACTGTGTTTTGTCTGTGGCTTACCCACGATATGTCTGTGACAAACCCCAGCAAACGCCAGATAGCTGCGGAAAAACTTGTTCTTATGGTGAAGGAACTGGTGGAAAACAATATGGGACAAAACTGGCAGCATTTTGCACCGCTGGTGGCCACGATACTGGCTTACAGCTTTTGTTCCAGTGCGCTGAGCATCACCGGCCTGCGCAGCCCTACTGCTGATTTTTCGGTGACTTTGGCCATGGCGCTGATCACCTTCTCACTGATACAGCTGTATCATCTGAAATCAAAAGGTGTGTTCGGATTTTTCAAACGCTTTGTCGAACCGGTACCGGTAATGCTTCCCATGAACATAATCGGCGAGGTTTCGCTGCCGGCGTCAATGTCCCTGCGTCATTTCGGTAACATAACATCAGGTACGGTTATCACCGCGCTGGTATACGGTGCCCTGGCGGCTTTTTCACGCCTGGTGCTGGGCTGGATACCGAATACTTTCATCGCCAATATACCCATTTTCCAGGTTGGTATCCCGGCGGTATTGTCAGTGTACTTTGATATGTTTTCAAGTGCAATTCAAGCTTACATTTTCTGCATGCTTACAATGGCCAATGTGGCCAGCGCGGCAGAATAGTAATAAATTAAAAAACAACTTTTTTGAAATTTTTTGGAGGTTTATTTATGGAAAGAGCAATAGTTTTAGCAGCATCAGCAATCGGTATAGGTATTGCTATGATCGCAGGTATAGGCCCTGGTATCGGTGAAGGTTATGCAGTTGGCCAGGCTTGTGCAGCCATCGGCCGTCAGCCCGAAGCACAGTCCAAAGTTACATCTACAATGATCCTTGGTTGTGCCATCGCCGAATCAACAGGTATTTACTCTTTGGTTGTTTCACTTATTCTTTTGTTCGCTAACCCCCTGGTCAACCTTCTGTAACAGGAAGTCTTGTTTAAATTGCGAATAAATCAATTTAAAAAAGATTAACGGTGAAAGGAGGCGCTTTTAATTGAAATATCTTGATTTTTTCACCATTGATGTATGGACAATGATATTCACCTGGGCAAACATGCTCATACTGCTGACAATCATCAAAAAACTGCTGTTCAAACCTGTTACCAAGGTGTTGCAGCAGAGAGATGAAGAGGTAAAAAAGATGTACGCTCAGGCCAACGAAGCCAATGAAAAAGCCGCATCACTGGAAAAAGAATACAATGAAAAAATGGCACAGGCCCGTGAAGAGGCCGGTGAAATCATAAAGCAGGCCACTGTTTCAGCGCAGAAAAGAGAAGAGGAGATTATTGCCTCTGCTCAGCAGCAGGCCGATATTATGACAAAAAGAGCCGAAACCGAAATTGCACAGGAGCGCAAAAAGGCATATCAGAATATACGCGACGAAATATCCGATATATCTGTTGCCATTGCCGGCAAGATGGTGCAAAGGGAAATCAACGCCAAAGACCACGAGGCTTTGATCCGGCGGTTTATAGAGAATGTGGGTGAAGAAAAATGAGCAATTTGTCTTCTTCCTATGCAAGCGCCCTTTTTGAACTGTCATTGGAGGAAAACATTCTGGACAGCGTTATGCAGCAGTCAGCCCTGCTGGCTCAGGTAATAACTTCCAACGAGGATTTTTACAAGCTGCTGAATGCGCCCACAGTGACAAAGGAGGAAAAAATCGCCCTGATGGACAAGGTGTTCGGCCGGCAGATAGAAAAACGGCTACTAAACTTTGTCAAGGTCATGATTTCACGCAAGGAAACTTTGCGGCTGAAAGACAGTCTTAAAGAGTTTGAAGATCTTTACAACGCCCACAACAACATAGAAAAAGCCACTGCCATCACAGCAATTCCCATGTCGGAAGAGCTGAAAAACAGGCTGGCGGAAAAATTGCAGGCTGTCACCGGTAAAAAGATAATTCTGACCAATAAAGTGGACGAAAGTTGTATAGGCGGCGTTGTGCTGGAAATGAATGATGTTCAGTACAACGATTCCATTGCCGAAAAACTGAACTCTTTAAAGCAACAATTAAAAAGCATAAATTAAAATTGACCAATCGGGTTATCCGAAATTTAAAAGAAAGCAGGTGTATCAATGCAGCTCAAACCTGAAGATATAAGTAAAATTATCAAAGAGCAAATAAAAAATTACGACAGTAAAATTGAGCAGAGCGAAACAGGCACCGTAATACAGGTAGGCGACGGTATTGCCAAAGCCTACGGACTGGAAAATTGTATGGCAAACGAGCTGGTACAGTTCCCCAACGGAGAGTACGGCATGGCCATGAACCTGGAAGAAAACAGCGTTTCACTGGTTATCCTCGGCGCCGATGAAGGCATCAAAGAGGGCGATGTGGTAAAACGCACCGGAAAAGTTGTTTCCGTTCCCACAGGTGAAAGCCTTATCGGCCGTGTAGTAAACAGCCTGGGTGCTCCGATAGACGGCAAAGGCCCAATAGAAGCCAAAGAGGTACGCCCCATAGAGGCTCCTGCCCGCGGCATAATAGAAAGAAAAAGCGTAAGTGTTCCGCTGCAGACCGGTATCAAAGCTAT
>CASFSP010000073.1 GCA_949297385.1 uncultured Oscillospiraceae bacterium | reverse complement strand
TTGCCCATCAGTGCTTCTGCGCCGTTGGCAGAGGGCAGAAAACGCTGGTACTCCATTGGTATGTTCCATGCTTTATCATCGGCTATAATCTGTAAACTGGCGGAGGATATACCACCTTCCCGGTGAACTGCCGGTATAAAGGCACAGCTGTGGTTTTCGGACTGGCATTTGAAATACCGTCCCTGAAAAAAATTATTCATACACAATCCCCTGAAAATTGATATTGTGTATATTGTTTGTTTTTTTTATCTGAATTATTCATTCTAATCCTGCAACAGCTTTATTATCTGGCAGGACAGGGCAATCTGGTATGCATTGTTGAAATTATCCAGGTCAAGGTTGAACAATTCCTTGATTTTGGAAATTCTGTAATTTACGGTATTTCGGTGTACATTCATATACCGCGCCGTGGCTTTGACACTGCGGTTGGAATACAGATAAGCCAGCAGGGTGGGGATGTACTCTGTCTGCCGGGCTCTGTCGTGCTGATATATATCATAAACCTGCCGGCTACAATATCCCAAAAGCTCCCTTTGGGGAATTTGCTGTAATATGTCGTAAACTTTCACATCGTCGTAATATGTATATGCCGCAGACAGGTCTATCAGGTATTTTCTGTATTTAATAGCATTCAGCGCCTGGGAGTAAAACCTGGAAAACTGAAACAGGTCATTGATGCTGTCGCTGATTCCGCACAGCAGCTTTCTGGATTTCATCAATTTATCTATCTTTGATAAAACTATATAGGCATTTTCCCCTGAAAAATATTTATCATCTGACAGAACGATAAGTGTTTTTTCATAAGCCAGCATTACACCTGTCGGGATTATCCCCAGCAGTTCTTTTTTCAGTGTATCTTCATCAGCGTTATATGAAGAAAAATCTTTCAGGTCTATGCACAGCAGCCTGTACAGTTTTGCACTGTTAAAACCGCTTAAAGCAAGGCGGTCGATAAAATGACCTCTGTTTACAAAACTTCCCTGTAACAATTCCATTAAAAATTCCGAGTCGGAAGAAGAGTCGGCGCCGTCGCTTCTTTTAAAACGCATATATACTTCTTTTGCGATAATCTGGCTGACAAGGTGGCAGTCGTCCCGGCTGGTGCTGTCAAAATGCTCATCAAGCTCAGTGACATTCAAATAGCCCAGCAGCTGGTTTCGGTGGGTCAGCTTGAAAAATCTTCTTCTTCGCGAATTTATGCTTACGGTAACACATTCATATTTGCCCGCTGTTTCTTTTATCTCTTCCCAGTTGCTTAAAGTTGCCACAAATTCCAAGGTTATGTAGCCTCGTTCAACAGCTCTCAGCCATGTTTCGTCCGGAGGTGTCAGCGCACGTGAATAGGATATAATTGTACTGGTGGTGGCTATAACAACCAGGGGACAGCCCAGAAAATGCGCCGCCGCATCCACAATATCGTCCATGCTTTCGCTGTCCAGCGCGGTTTGAATCAGTTGTAATTTTTCCTGTTCTCTCATAAATACTCCTTGTGCTGTCAGCACAATAACAACTTATTATTTTATGCTATAATACCATATTTTTTCCTATTGCGCAATGATATAATATATCCAGTCGAAAATAGTTAATAATTTATCAATCATATTTCCGGCAGTCTTTAATGAGAAAAAGGAGAGAATATCATGTTTGATTTTAACGGCAAGACAGTTATAGTTACAGGCGGTGCACAGGGCATCGGCAAAGAGGTTGTACGCGGTGTTGTAAACGGCGGCGGCCATGCAATAATCATGGACCTGAACGAAGAAAAAGCAAAAGAAACCGCACAGGAACTGGGCAACTGCTCTGTATATAAAGTTGATCTGGGCAGCAGTGAAAACATCCGCCGGGTTATGGCAAAAGTTCTGGGCGATTTCCAGCGCGTAGATGTACTGGTAAACTGCGGCGGTGTTGTTTCAAAAGTTCCTTTTGAACAGATTACAGATGAAGAATGGGACAGAACACTGCGCATCAACCTGACAGGTACATTTGCAATGTGTTCCAGCATTTATCCTTACTTTATCGAAAAGAAGGGCGGAAGAATTGTAAACGTTTCTTCTGTTGCCGGTAAAATAGGCGGCGGCCTGCTGGGTACAGCTGCATACGCTACTTCAAAAGCTGGTGTAAACGGCCTGACAAAAGCTATCGCAAAAGAAGGCGGCAAATACGGTATTTCCTGCAACGCAGTATGTCCTTCTTATACAGTTACACCTATGACTCAGTCCCTTACAGACGATGCAGACAAGAGAGCAAAGGTAATCGGTATCATTCCTCTTGGTCGTGCAGCAGATCCGTCAGAACCCGCACAGATGATTTTGTTCTTCGCTTCCGAGGCTGCCAGCTTTGTAAACGGCGAAATCGGTGACTGCGACGGCGGTATTGTTCTGGACTAATTTTACCGGGGGTTTTATATGAGCAAAATTAAATTCAAAAGATTTCCCGGCGATACAATTGTGGTGCCGATGATTATCGGTGTTCTGATAAATTCTTTTGCACCGCAGGTATTGCAGATGGGTGGATTTTTCACCGGTATGGTTACCGGTACCAGTGCTCTGGTAGGCGTTTTCCTGCTGTTCATGGGCGCTACCATTGATGTAAAAAGCACTCCGAAAGCTATAAAAATAGGCGCTGTAATAATAGGCACAAAAGTGGCACTTTCCGTTGCCCTGGGTCTTGCAGTGGCATTCCTGTTCAACGACAATTTCCTGGGACTGTCATCACTGGCGGTTATCAGTGCCGTGTCAGTTGCAAACAATGCACTGTATTCCGGTATAGTATCACAGTATGATGATGACGCAATCAAAGGCGCTGTTGCCATAACATCCCTCAGCGTAGGCCCCACAGTAACAATGATTGCCCTCAGCTCTGCCGGCCTGGCCAGCATTTCCATCTGGTCTGTAATCGGCTCCATACTGCCTCTGATAATAGGCATTGTGCTGGGCAACATTTCACCCTGGTTCAAACAGACACTGTCCGCCGGCGTAACACCCTGCATAATCGTTGTAGGTTTTGCCCTTGGCTGTGGCATGTCAATAAAACAGCTGTTCCAGGGCGGCGCTTCCGGCGTTCTCCTCGGCCTTATAACAGTATTTGTTGTAGGCGGAATAACAGTACTTATGGATAAGCTGACAGGCGGTAACGGCGTTGCCGGCGCAGCAATTTCCAGCACAGCTGCCAGTGGTGTTTCCAACCCGGGCGCTCTTGCTTCGGTGGATGCAAAATATGCTGCTATCGCACCCATAGCAACAGCTCAGGTTGCAGCAGCAGTAATCATTACATCCTTCCTGACACCTGTGTTTACAAACTTTATAGCCAAAAAAGCAGGCAAGTAACTTTTTTCAATAAATATATAATATACCGGACTTGTTTTTACAGGTCCGGTATATTTGTGCTGTCAGAACAAATTGGCCTGCAATAAAGTCATGCGCAAATGAAAAATATTTACTTTCCTTATTCTGTAAAGCTGCATTATTTATCAAATATAACAAATTATACAATAATTTTAAACATTGATTGTAAAGAAATAACAAAAAGATAAAAAACGGTTGACATAAAGGTTTTTATGCCCGTATAATTGGTTACAACAAAAGCGATGATAAAGAACCAGTAGAAAATGAAAAACGGAAAGAGAGCCGCTTGTATCTTTTGATAGCTGAAAAAAGCGGTACGGAAATAGTTTTTGAATTCATCTTTTAGCTGACCGATGAACATTTTAGTAGTCGGCTCCGGGTACGCCCGTTAATGCGTAGGGTATTGTTGGATACCTGCTGAGGTCGGTTTTGCGAAAAATCGATAAATTGAGGTGGTAACACGGGATTTTCATATCTCGTCCTCTGATTTCAGTAAATCGGAGGACGGGATTTTTTTATTGCTCCTCCGGACAACACAAAAAAGAAAAGAGAGGCAGAAAAAATGAAAAAGAAAATTTTATCGGTTTTATTGGCAATAGCAATGATATGTGTCACAGGCTGTGCAGGGCCGCGGGAAGACGGCGGCAACGATGCTATGCTGAACATCGGCATACTTCAGCTGATGGAGCACAGCTCCCTGGATGATGCAAGAGAAGGTTTTGTGCAGGCTTTGGCTGACAACGGATATGTGGAAGGACAAAATATTAAAATAGATTATCAGAATGCCCAGGGTGACCCCAACAACCTGAACACCATGAGTCAGCGCCTTGCAGGCAATCAAAGTGACCTGGTACTGGCGATAGGCACAGGCGCAGCACAGTCTATGGCTTCTGTGACAGGAGAAATACCGGTATTGTTCACCGCTGTTACAGATCCGGTGGATGCAGGGTTGGTAAACACCAACGAAGCACCTGGCACAAATCTTTCCGGTACAAATGACATGAGCCCCATAAAAGAGCAGATTGAGCTGCTGGTTCAGATTTGTCCTGATATAGAGACTGTCGGAATAGTATACTGCTCAGGCGAGGACAACTCGATATTGCAGGCACAGCAGGTAAAAGAAGCCCTGGAAGAAATGTCCCTGAACTGGACCGAAGCAACCGTAACCAATACAAATGATGTTCAGCAAGTTACACAGTCTGTAGCAGGAAAATGTGATGCAATTTACATCCCTACAGATAACGCTTACGCTTCTGCTATGGGTATTGTGGCTGAAATTGCAAAAGAAAACAAACTGCCTGTTGTGTGCGGAGCTATAGAGATGGTAAGAGACGGCGGATTTGCCACACTGGGCCTTAATTATTATAACCTGGGATATCAGACAGGTGAAATGGCTGTAAGGGTGCTTAAAGGCGAAGATATTTCACAGATGCCCGTGGAGTCTTTGGTGAAATACGATTATTATATCAGCGCCGAAATGGCGCAGGTACTGGGTGTGGAAATCCCGGAAGAGTTAAGTGAATATGTAAAATAGCAGGGAGCTGTTGTGATGAATTATTATAGCATAATACTGGGGGCTGTATCTCTGGGGCTTTTGTGGGCCGTTATGACAATGGGTGTTTTTATAACATACCGAATACTGGACTATGCTGACCTTACAGTTGAAGGAAGTTTGGTTACAGGTGCGGCTATAGTCGCAAAACTTATAACCGATGGAACTGATCCTTTTGTTGCGCTGGCTGCGGCTTTTATCGGCGGTTGTGCGGCCGGTTGCGTGACAGGCCTGCTTAACACCGTAATGAAAATACCGGGACTGCTGGCCGGAATACTCTCCATGATAGCTTTATACTCTGTAAATATACACATTATGGGAAAAGCAAATATAACCTTGTTAAAATCACAGACAGTATATGATGTATTGGAAAACATAGGTATAAGCAATGATATAGCAGTATTGATTTTCGCTGTGTTACTTAACACTGCATTGGTAGGTATTTTATATTGGTTTTTCACTTCACAGCTGGGCTATGCCATAAGGGCAGCCGGTGACAATCGCAAAATGGCCCGCGCCCAGGGAATAAATACCGATATAATGAAAATACTGGCACTGGCTGTCAGCAACGGGTTGGTAGCCATGTCAGGTGGACTGATTGCACAGTATCAGAAATATACCGATGTTTCCATGGGACAGGGTGCAATAGTTATCGGTTTGGCTTCTGTGATTATCGGTGAAGTTTTGTTTTACAGGAAAGGCTTTCTGGGAAAACTGGTCGCCGTTGTGTCTGGGGCCGTTGTGTACAGACTTATAATTGCCGCGGTTATTGAGTTGGGAATGCAGCCGATGGACCTGAAGCTGTTTACTGCAATTACAGTGGCTCTGGCTTTGTATACGCCGAACATAAAACTGAAACTGCCAAAACTGGTATTCAAAACTTTGAAAAGAAGGGAAGGTGTGCTGAATGAGCCCCGTGCTGAATATTCAAAACATTGAAAAAACATTTAACCGGGACACCGTAAATGTAAATAAAGCCCTGGATTGTCTGTCACTGACATTGGAGCAGGGTGATTATGTGACGGTTATAGGCGGCAACGGCGCAGGGAAATCGACCCTCCTAAATGCTATATCCGGTTCGGTCGCAACTGACAGCGGAAACATCTGCATTGACGGCGCAGATGTTACAAAAATGCCGGAGCACAAAAGAGCTGTGTATCTGGGCAGGGTTTTTCAGGATCCGATGATCGGCACAGCGGGAAAAATGACCGTCAAAGAAAATCTTGCGCTGGCTTACCGCAGAGGAGAGAAAAGGGGGCTGAACCGCGGCATTTCCAAAGAAAATGAAGATTATTTCAGACAAATACTGGCGGGTTTGGACCTGGGGCTGGAAGACAGGCTGGATGCACAGATGGGGTTGTTGTCAGGGGGACAGCGTCAGGCGATCACACTGCTTATGGCGACAATTCAGAAACCCAGAATTTTATTACTGGACGAACATACGGCGGCGCTGGACCCAAAAACTGCCGCCAAAGTTTTGACACTGACTGATAAAATTGTAAAAGAGCAAAACCTGACGACACTTATGATTACACACAATATGAAGGATGCGATAAAGCACGGCAACAGACTGATAATGATGGATAAAGGCAGAATTGTTCTGGATATACGAGGGGAGGAAAAGCGGAAGCTGACCGTGAACGAGCTTCTGCGGCTGTTTGAACAAAAATCCGGAACTTTGAATGACAGGATGTTGCTGAGCTGAAAAATAAAAGCGGCTGATTTTCAGCCGCTTTTATTTATTATAATAATGTAATATATAATCAAAGTTTTTTAGGTTCAGGATATTGTACGCCGAATGTGTCCACATATACATTTAACATATATTCATCCCGGGCCGGCTGTTTAATTACAGCGTTTACACCTTCCGGCTTTACATCAACCAGCGGCAGGTTTTCCAGCCTTTCCAGTTCCTCAAAGCCTGATATCACTTTGCCGAAAGCGGCAAATCTACCTTGCAGTTTTTCTCCGGCTTCGTCTGACAAAGTTATAAAAAACTCACTGCCGTGAGCCAGTTTTTCTCCGTCGCCGGCCATGGCTATTGTCCCTTTTTCCATTTTTATATTGTTGTCAAAGCCGTTGGCGGAAAATTCTCCGTCAAGATAGTAGTCGCATCTCTTGTCGTCAAAATAGTTGTAAGACGGCTGCATTACAAAACCGGGCACAACCCTTTTTATCAGCCTATTTTTATACATATCGTTGTTTGCGGCATATATAAAGCTGGCAGTGGTGTTCGGGGCTTGCTGTGGGTACAGCTCCACAGTGATTTCGCCTTTTTCGGTTATAATGCGGGCAATCGGGTTTTTCATAATATATCTCCGTTTCCTTTTTTATCTATTATAGGTTGAGGGGATAAAAATTGCAATAAAAAAACGCCTTTTACAAGGCGTTTTAATTGGTCGGGATGACAGGATTTGAACCTGCGGCCTCTGCGTCCCGAACGCAGCGCTCTAC
>CASFSP010000072.1 GCA_949297385.1 uncultured Oscillospiraceae bacterium | reverse complement strand
TAGAGGTTGGCAACCATGCAACCCTGCTGGCCAAGGGCGGATTTTACGCCAATTTGTATCAAAGCCAGTTTGAAAATACTTAAAATATCAGCAAAAACGGAAGCCGCTCTGTCAAAGAGCAGCTTCCGTTATCTTTTTGTATAAAAGCATTATTGCAAAGCTTGTTTTTGAAAAATTTGAAGGTTGTGTCATACCGCCAGAAATACGGATACGGGAAAGGGTATTTTTGCAGAATGTAATTATAATTTTTTGTCAGTTATATACCGACAATTCATCGCTTATCTGCAGGTTATCCGGGTGTATGGCCGGTACATAGTAGGTACAGTATGTCACAAAGCCTTCGGGTGTCAAGTCGTCCTGGTTTTCCAGCTGTACATAAAATTTGTAAAAGGGTATTGAATATCCGCTTTTCTGGCAGGTTTTTACATCGTAACAGGCATCCAGGTATACCAGTTCAGCCACCACCACCGTGCTTTCATCTGTTATGTCTTTCGGCCGGTTTGTGTAGTAATCGCCGCTGTATAAAAGGCCCAAAGCCTGATTTACTGTGATTGCAGGCATCTGCCGGCCGTATTTGTATGCCGGCAGGTTTATCCATATACCCACCTTGTCGCTTTCCGGGTATTCATATATTGATATATTGGTGAGGCTGTGGGCAAACAACCTGTCGCTGGTATCGCCGGTATTGTCATAGACATAGCGGGATGTGTGCGGTTCGCCGCTGAAAGTATAGTCAGTGTAAGAATAACCTTCCGGCTTTTCAAGTCCCAGTTCTTTGCAGAATTCTTTAGCCCAGTCCAACAGCGATCTGTCATCTGGCAGGTCTTCCGGAACAGAAACAATCAGGTGAGCTCTGGCACGGCCGGGGTATACCTCCAGCCGGCCTCCATCAAAAGTATAGCTTGCGCTGTAAAGGAAGCTGTCCTCTTGTGGTGGGATATATTCGGCGGTTTTCCGTGAAACGTTGCCGGCCCATATATCCTCGTGGTAAATTGGAACCTGCCAGGTGTATTCTTTTTCTGCGCTTTCAGCATCTTTGCCGATGGAGCGCAGCAAACTCTCCGCCAAGGCAAATGTCTGCTGGTCGCTCATGGGAATGCTTTCATATACTTTCAGGCTGCCGCTAATCGACTGCGCATCTGCCGGAGGATTTTTGTAAAGTTCTGATATGTCTTTCACAATGTAGCCTTCAAAGCCCATTCCCTCCTGGGAAAAAGTGTATGGCACCATCATGGCGGAAATAGCTTTCACACCCATAGGGGATATATCCCGGGCATCGGCTTTTGTATATCCACTGCTATTGTACAGCTGCGGGGTTATCTGCGCATTTTCTTTCGGCAATATTGCGCTTAAAGCCAGAGCTGACAGGGCGAAGACTGCGGTAAGTGCCAGGATTTTGCCCCATTTAATTTTTGGAAAATATATTCTGTTGTATTCCGGCTCTTTTTCCCGGATTTGCTTGCTGTCCGTCCGGGCGGCCTGAAGCTGGTCTATGACTGATTTTTTAAAGCTGTCACTGACATGCAAGGAGTCCAGTTCTTTTTGGTAAACATCTTTAAACATCAAAATTCCTCCTTTATCGTTTTGGCAAGGGTCTTTCGGGCGCGCCGCAGCCATGACAGGACAGTGTTTTGCTTTGCATTCATAGCCCGGGCAATCCGGCTTACAGGCATATCCATATAGTAAAACAGGTACACAGCGGTCTTCTGGTTGTCCGGCAGGCGTCTGACGCAGTCCAGTATCATAGGTGCGGTCCCATCCGGTATTTCTTCTGTGTGGGCGGGCGGAGGCAGAAAGTTTTCACTGACTACCTTTTTGGACCAGGAGCTTTTAAGGTGATCTTTGCACAGATTTATACAAACCCTTATAAGCCAGGCTTTTTCATGTTCAGGGGTTTCAAAAGGTTGGTTCCTCTCCAGCAATTTCAGGAAAGTCTGCTGTACGGTATCTTCGGCATCGGCTGTGTTTTTGGTGTAGTGCATGCACAGGCGGAACAGATTGTCTGAATATTCATATACAATTCTTTCAAAATCATCCTTCATATAAGCACCCCTCCTTTATTGCAAAAATCCTGTTTTTAAAAATAAGTTTGTTTTTTCTGTCTGCAGATTTTTTATTTCTTAGTTAAACAAACAGCGATCGACCTGGATATGCATACGATTTTTCTGAAAATATCTGGAATTTTTACCCTTCTGTAAATAAAACGATTAAAGGTAATGTTTTATTGCAGCAAATAAAAAGTGCGGATGCAAAACCAGACCGCACTTTTTAGATTTTACCATTTTGTTTTTGTTTCCACAACTTTTCCGGCGATATAAACATTGTTCAGGTCTTCGCCAGTTATAACTTTTGCCTCATATTCCGGGTTGAAAGGCTGGAGTATAATCATATCTCCTTTTTTTACAAAACGCTTTAATGTGCCTTCATTGTCGCCGTAAACAATTACTCCCAGATCGCCGTCATTGAGGGTGTTTTGCTTATGGACCAGAGCCAGGTCTCCGTCTTTGATACGCGGTTCCATGCTGTCGCCTTTTACTATAAGGTAAAAATAGTTTTCCGGGTCGCGTACATTGGCGTATTCCACACCGTAGTCATCGTTAAAGGCGAAAGAATTGTAGCCTGCTTTTACAGTACCGATGATAGGTATGGCAAAATCCGGATCAAAACTGTTTACAGCGTTTTTTATGGTTTTGTTCACACCAAGAAGAAAATCCACACTGGTACCAAAATATTCAGCTATCTTGCGTAAAGTATCGCTGTCGGGAGTACTTTTTCCAGTCTCCCATTTTCCCACAGCCTGCTGTGTCACCTGCAAATCCCTGGCCAGCCGGCTTTGGCTCAGCTTATGTTCTTTTCTCAGATTTTTTATTTGTTGGCTGAACAATATCTTCACCACTTTCAGTTGTATTTTGCTTATATTATACATTATGTATTTAAGTTTGTAAACAACTAAAAGTAGTATTTCTGTGTAAAAACATCAAATTTTGTCGAAAAAATCATTGACAACAACTGAAAGTTGTAGTATTATATAGTCAAATAAACAACCGTTAGTTGTAAGGAGTGCAACATGAAAAATCAGATGAAGATATTTTTATATAACTTTTTTACAGTTGTGTTTGCCTTGATGACCTTTGTCAGCATAGGTGCGCTTGCCCAGGGGGCATCTGTTTTACAGGTTGTGTCAAATGCCATGGTATTTTCTTCTTTGACATATTATTGCTATAATGAAGAGAACAGGTTGAGAAACTGTGTGAAAAAACCCGCATGCAGGCGCAAAGCACAGCTTCGTGTCCTGAAAGCAGGTCCGCACAAGGCGGCCTGATATATCATATGCCGATAAAGGTTTTACCTTTATTTATATTCCTACATATCGAAAAGTTATGGGCCGGTTTTAACCGGTCTATAACTTTATTTTTTTGTCAACAATACAGAAAAAACGCTGGGGTATTATGAAGGATAAACTGTTTTCTAAAAATTATATACGGATAACCTTATCGGCCGGTTTGTTTTACTGCGCATCTTTTATGCTGGGCAGCGTAAGCGCACAATATGGGTTGAAGCTTGGTGGGGGAAATACAATAGGAGGTGTTGTAGCCAGTATATTTACATTCTCTGCATTTTTTTCCAGAGCCCGGTGGGGCGTCATGGCAGACAGAAAAGGTAAAAAGTTTATATACATTGCAGGGCGGCTGGTGTGCATATCAGGTGCGTCAGTTTCGTTTTTTTCATCCTCGCTGATGCTGCTGATATTCTCCAGACGGCTGTTCGGTCTGGGCTACTCTGCCGTTACAACTGCGGGAGGGGCAATGGTGTGCGACCGGGTCCCCGGTAAAAATCTGCCGCAGGCTATTGCAATATACGGGGCAACAGGAGTCGTAGCCCAGGCCCTGGCCCCGTCAGCAGCACTGTGGTTATACAAAATCAGCTTTCCGGCTGTTGCCCTGACAGCGGCTTTGCTGACGGCGGGAGCCTTATTTTCAGCTTTGGCTGTAAAATATGAAAGAGGTGAAATTTTGCCGGAGAAAGGTAAGTTTGCCATTTTTGAAAGACAGGCGTTGCCCCGGGCACAGACAATATTTTTCTTTGCGGCAGCCGTCAGCGGAATATATGCGTTTATCCCGATTTATTCAGTAGAAAACAATGGCGGCAGCCGGGGCCTGTTTTTCATGATTTCATCAGTCGCCTTGCTGGTTTTAAGGCTGTCAAACGGTATACTTTGCCAAAAAGCAGGCCAGGACGGGATTTTTGCGGCAGGATGTGCCATGCTGGTTATGTCGTTTGTTATACTGGCAGTTTTCAGAGGTAAAATTCCGTTTTATATAGGAGCAGTGCTATACGGAAGCGGAGGGGGCATAGTACACCCTATTGTAAACACAGCCGCAGTCAAAGATGCTGCCCCGTCAAAGCGAGCCCTTGCCACCGCAACTTTTATGATGGGGCAGGACCTGGGGGGTGGAGTAGGGTCTTTGTCACTGGGGTTTGTCAGCCAGAATTTCGGCTATCGTCCTATGTTTATATCCGCGGCCGTTTTTGCCGCGATGATGGGCCGGCTTTACACCAAACTGCTGAAAAGCAAGGTTTAAATCAAGAAAATTGTTGTATGGTGCATAAGGTTATGATATTATAATAAAAAAAGCAGGAGGAGAGATTTTATGAATTTTAAAGAACTTGCACAACAAACCGAAAGCTATATAATTGAGCGCAGAAGGTATTATCATCAGCATCCGGAGCTGTCAGAAGCGGAATATGAAACCACAAAGGCTATAATAGCTGACCTGAAAGAAATGGGGCTGGAACCTGTTACCTACGAAGGTATGTGCGGCTGTGTGGCCGATATTGTAGGCGGAAAACCCGGAAAAACAGTGGCATTGAGAGCGGATATAGATGCTTTGCCTATATGTGAAGAAACCGGACTGGATTTTGCGGCTACCAACGGAGCCATGCATGCCTGCGGCCATGACAGCCATATATCAATGCTGCTGGGAGCGGCAAAAATGCTGTGCCGGGTAAAAGATGAGCTGAAAGGTACTGTAAGGCTGATTTTCCAGCCGGCAGAAGAAACAGGATTTGGTGCTCCGGCAATGATAAAAGCCGGTGTGCTGGACAGAGTGGATGCAATATACGGCTCTCATATATGGGGCGATTTTGACGCACCTTATGTCAGTGTTGAGGCCGGCAACAGAATGGCTTCCGCCGCTATGTTTGATGTTACGGTAGAAGGTGTTTCTGCCCATGGCAGCGCACCAAACCTGGGCGTTGACGCTATTGTGGCGGCCAGCGCTATGATTATGTCTTTGCAGACTTATGTTTCCAGAAACAACAACCCCCTTAACCCGCTGGTGCTGACAATAGGCACAATAAAGGGCGGCAGCAGATGGAATGTAATAGCAAATAAAGTTCAGTTTGACGGAACAGTCAGAACCTTCTCCAAAGATTTGCTGGAAGGTGCCCCCCGGGCGATGAAGAGAATACTGGAAAGCACTGCTGCGGCTTATGGCGCAAAAGTTACTTTTGATTTTAAATGGCTTACAGTTCCGGTTATAAATGACAACGAAGAGCTGAACACCATTGCCAGAAACGCAGTTGTAAAGCTGTATGGTGAAGAGGGCCTGGGTCATCTGGATACAATGATGGGCGGTGAAGATTTCTCATTCTTCATGCAGAAAGTTCCGGGTGTGTTCGGATTTATCGGCAGCCGCAATCCTGAAAAAGGTCTGATTTACACCAATCACCACGAAAAATATACAGTGGATGAAGATGTGCTGAAAAGAGGCGCTGCGGTTTATGCCCAGTTTGCTTACGATTTTCTTGAAAAATAAGAAATAGCATTATTTGTTTTGAGGCAAGAAGGATAAGGTATGGAATGTGTATTGCGTGAATGGCGCGAAGATGATGTAAAAGATCTGGCCTATATGATGAACAACAAAAATATCCAGGATAATCTGCGCGACGGTATACCATACCCGTATACACAGCAGGACGCCGCTGCCTTTATTGAAAAGATGATGACAAGGGACAAAAACAAGCTTTTTGCTTTTGCCATTGAGGCCGAAGGCAGGCTGGTAGGCAGCATAAGCGTTTCCAGAATGGACAATGTACACTCACGCACCGGTGAAATGGGATATTACATAGGCCAGGATTTCTGGAACAAAGGCTATGGAAGCAGTGCCGCAAGACAGATTGTCCAATATATTTTTGACAATACAGATATAATAAGAGTATTTGCCGATCCTTATGCGTACAATGCCGCATCTTGCAAAGCCTTGGAAAAGGCGGGCTTTACATTTGAGGGCCTGCTGAGAAAAAACGCCTTTAAAAACGGAAGATTTGTGGACATGAAGATGTATGCAGTTATAAAAGAATAAAAAACAGCCCCATTACGGGGCTGTTTTTTATTCTCTTTTTTGTCCTGCACGCCACTGCTTTGGCGTACAGCCCATAATCTTTTTAAAGGTTTCGGTATAATAGCACGAAGAGGCAAAGCCACAGTTCTGAGATATTTCGGTTATGGTAAAATTTTTGTCCTGCAACATATACAGACTTTGCCTTATTCGGTATTCTATAAGGAAATTTACCGGTGAACAACCCAGGTGTTCTTTAAAAATATTGTGGCAGGTTGTGCGGGAAACCGCACCTGACGCGGCAATATCTTCAAGGGATATCTTCTGTGCATAGCTTTCCTTTATATAACCTATCATATTTTTAAGTACATTGCTTCCATGTCCTCCGGAGGCCAGCTGTCCGCATTGCTGTGCACATGTAAAAAGTTTCAGCCACACCGAAGACATGACGCTTTGCAATTTCAGTTCATAGCCAGGTTCGGACCTCCGGCATAGCGCTATGGCGTGACTGAAATCAGAAAGTATGTCGGCTTTGCCGGAGTCCAGAAGTATGACATCAGTGGAAGAGTCAGCTGTCAGAGGTTCGATATATTTGCTTCGTATAATAGGGTCACTGCTGACAAGGGATGTGTCAAACTGAAACAGGGAGTATTCACAGCCGGAGTTCTTTTTCCATATTGAGTAGTGCATTCGGTTGGAGTTTATCACAATACCGCCTCCGGCTGACAGGCTGTAAATCCGGCCGTTTACATAACAATCCATTTCTCCGTTGCTTACCGTCAGCACTTCAATTTCCCTGTGCCAGTGGCAGTCATCTTTGTAATAAAGCCGGCCCTTGGCATGCAGTTTTTCTTCCACCCTCACCGGCAAGCCGTTGCTGTCGGTGTAGGAAAAATCTTCATGCAGATTGTCATCTATAAATGTTACACCGCTGTGAGAAATCATGTGCATCCTCTTTTTTTGAAATATTGTTATAAAATTTAAGCATAAATTTATATAAAAGTCAAGAAAACTTGTATATAATTATAAAGCAAAATTTGGGAGGTATGTATGAAGACAAAGGTGGATCTGTTAAACGGCAGCATAGCAAAAGGCCTGTTGGCTTTTGCTTTCCCGCTGCTCGTTTCCAATATATTTCAGCAGCTTTACAACACTGCGGATACTGTAATAGTAGGCAGGTTTCTGGGTGATGAAAGCTTGGCGGCTATGGGGGCCTGCGCTGCCATTTACGAGCTTTTTGTGGCTTTTGCCCTGGGCGTGGGCAATGGCTTGAGCATAGTCACTGCAAGGTTTTACGGAGCAGGGGACGAAGAAAGACTGAAAAAGTCTGTGGCAGCTTCTTTTGTTATAGGTATTGTGATAAGCGTGACGATAACTGCTGTGGCAGCGGTGGTTCTGCGCCCGCTTCTGGTGCGGTTGCAGACGCCGGAGACCATAATAGAGCAATCTTATGAGTATATTTCGACAGTAACCCTGTTTGTCATAGTGATGTTTGCCTATAACCTTTTTGCCGGATTGCTGAAAGCTATCGGAAACAGCGTAATGGCTGTAGTTTTTTTGATAATTGCATCAGTTATAAATGTAATTCTGGATATTTATTTTATAACCCGGCTGGATATGGGTATAAAAGGCGCCGCGGTGGCCACTGTAGTGGCACAGTTCATCTCAGCTGCGCTGTGTTTTGTTTATATAATGAAAAAGTGCCCTGTCCTTATCCCTTCCGCCAGACATTTCTCATTTGATAAAAACTTATATCAGGATATGCTTGGGCAGGGAATATCCATGGGTCTGATGTCGGCCATAGTTTCTTCCGGCACGGTGATACTGCAATCTTCCATAAACAAGCTGGGCACATTGACAATAGCAGGACATACTGCGGCCAGAAGAGCCATATCGTTTACCATG
>CASFSP010000071.1 GCA_949297385.1 uncultured Oscillospiraceae bacterium | reverse complement strand
CCGTCTGCGCCTTTACGGAAAAAGGTGAAGTCCGCCGCTGCTGCGCTTTTTGCCCGCAGGCGGTCATGGACAGCATCAGCACCGCTGCCATAACTGCGCTTAGCAGTTTAAGGGTATATTTTGTCATAAAGCCACCTCCTGTGTTGTTCTGATTTAATTATATAATATTTCACGCAAAAAAACATAATATAATTAAATGTTATGATAGAAATAACAGGAGATTTTTTGTACAAAAAAACAAAAAGTGTCCTTTTTATTCATATAAAAAACGCGCCCGGTCAAGGCGCGTTTTTTGCTGTAAAATATTTATCAATAGTTTTTGGGTCTTGCCACATAGCTGGTGTGCAGTATTTCGTGTGCTTTGTGACTGCCGGGTTTGCCCAGGAATGTATCGTACAGTTCCTTTATCCGCGGATTTTCATGGCTCTTTCTCATGGTCATCTTTTCATCCTGGCTGTACAGGGCGCCGGCGCGCAGGGATTTAAGGTCAACAAAGTTTCTTACGCTGGCTGGCTGTGTGGGCTGTCCGCCGCCGTTGATACAGCCGCCGGGACAGGCCATAACCTCGATAAAGTCATAGGAGGCTTCGCCGTTTTCAACCTTGGTCAGCACTTCTTTGGCGTTGGCCAGACCGGATACGGCACATACACGGATGGTTTTGCCGCCTACGGTGTAAACTGCTTCTTTTATACCTTTGTCGGTGCCGCGCACTTCCATAAAGTCCGGTTTGTCCAGCTCTTTGCCTGTCAGTGTTTCGGCCGCTGTACGCAAAGCTGCTTCCATAACGCCGCCGGAAGCGCCGAAGATGTGGCCGGCACCGGTGGCTATGCCCAAAGCCGGGTCAAAGTCTTCATCGGGCAAGCGGTCAAACCTGAGACCGGCTTTTTCGATCATGCGTGCAAACTCTCTTGTGGTTATGGCTATATCCACATCCGGGATGCCGTCGCCTGCGGCGGACATATCGTCCCTGCCCACCTCAAATTTCTTGGCAACACAGGGCATTACAGCCACAACAACTATATCTTTGGGGTCCAGGCCCATTTTCTGTGCGTAGTAAGTTTTTGCAACGGAGCCGAACATCTGCTGGGGGCTCTTGCAGGAGGACAAATTGGGGATAAACTGCGGGAAGAATGTTTCGCAGTATTTTACCCAGCCGGGAGAACAGGAGGTTATCATCGGCAGTGTGCCGCCGTTCTGTACTCTTTCCAAAAATTCGTTGGCTTCTTCCATAATTGTCAGGTCAGCCGCAAAGTCGGTGTCAAATACCTTGTCAAAGCCCAGGCGTCTGGCCGCTGCAACCATTTTGCCCTGGACATTTGTGCCGATGGGCATATTGAAGGCTTCGCCCAGAGTAACCCTGATGGACGGTGCTGTCTGCACGATAACATGTTTGGTCGGGTCCTGAATTGCTGCCCATACCTTGTCTGTATCGTCCTTTTCGGCGATGGCGCCGGTGGGACACACAACTATACACTGGCCGCAGCTTACACAGCTGGTGGCGTCCAGCGGCTGTTCAAAAGCGCAGGCAATGTGTGTTTCAAAACCTCTTTCGTTGGCGCCGATAACGCCTATTCCCTGTACTGCCGAACAGGCGGCAACACAGCGGCGACACAAAATACATTTTGTGTTGTCGCGATACATGTGAGCGGCAGAATTGTCCACCGGCCACTGAATTTTTTCACCGGGCCATGCGCCGGTATCTTTGATACCATAATCTTTTGTCAGTTTCTGCAATTCGCAGTTGCCGCTGCGGACACAGCCCAGACAGTCCTGGTTGTGTGTGGACAGTACCAGTTCCAGATTCATCTTTCTGGCGGCGTGTACCTTTTCGGTGTTGGTGAATATTTCCATACCGTCGCTTACCGGGTATACACAGGCGGTTACCAGGCCTCTCATGCCCTTTACCTCAACCACGCATATACGGCAGGCGCCGATTTCGTTTATATCTTTCAGATAGCACAGTGTGGGGATGTCAATGCCTGCCTGATAGGCTGCCTCGAGAATAGTGGAGCCCCGGGGCACGGACACTTCTATGCCGTTAACTTTAACTTTAACCATTTCCATAACAGTTCTTTCCTCCTATTCTCTGACGATGGCGCCAAACTTACAGCCGGCCATACATGCGCCGCACTTGATACATTTGGCGGGGTCGATAGTGTGGGGATTTCTGACTTCGCCGCTGATGGCGCCCACGGGACAAACCCTCTTGCACAGTGTACAGCCCTTACATTTGTCGGCCACAATCCTGTATGTGAGCAGGCTCTTGCAGACGCCGGCAGGACATTTTTTGTCCTTTATGTGGGCGATGTACTCGTCGCGGAAATAGTGCAATGTGGACAGAACCGGGTTAGGTGCTGACTGACCCAGGCCGCACTGGCTGTTTTCTTTGATAAATGTGGCCAGTTCTTCTATCTTGTCCAGGTCTTCCATTTCGCCGTTGCCGCTGGTTATCTTGTCCAGCAGTTCCAGCAGACGCTTGGTGCCGATACGGCAGGGAGCGCATTTGCCGCAGGATTCTTCTACGGTGAATTGCAGGAAGAATTTGGCTATATCAACCATACAGGTGTCTTCGTCCATTACTATAAGGCCGCCGGAACCCATCATGGAGCCTATGGCCAGCAGGCTGTCGTAGTCCATGGGGGTGTCTATAAGAGACGCCGGGATACATCCGCCGGAAGGACCGCCTGTCTGGGCAGCTTTGAACTGTTTTCCGTTGGGTATGCCGCCGCCGATATCCTCGATAACGGTTCTCAGTGTTGTACCCATGGGGATTTCAACCAGACCGGTGTTTTTGATTTTGCCGCCCAGGGCAAAAACTTTTGTGCCTTTGGATTTTTCAGTACCCATAGAGGCAAACCAGTCGGCGCCTTTGAGTATTATCTGAGGTATGTTGGCGTAGGTTTCCACATTGTTCAGGATTGTGGGTTTGCCGAACAGGCCTTTCTGTGCCGGATAAGGCGGACGGGGGCGTGGTTCGCCGCGGTTACCTTCGATGGAACGCATAAGGGCTGTTTCTTCGCCGCATACAAATGCGCCGGCGCCCAGTTTTATTTCCAGGTCAAAATTAAAACCTGTGCCGAATATATCTTCGCCCAGCAGGCCGTAAGCTCTGGCGTCTTCGATGGCCTTCTGCAAGCGCTGAACAGCTATCGGATATTCGGCGCGGATGTAAACATAGCCTTTGGTTGCGCCTATGGCATATGCGGCAATGGCCATCGCCTCAATAACCGCATGGGGGTCGCCTTCCAGGATACTTCTGTCCATAAATGCGCCCGGGTCGCCTTCGTCAGCGTTGCAGCATACATATTTCTGGTCGCTTTCGTTCACAGCAGCCAGCCGCCATTTTCTGCCGGTGGGGAAACCGCCGCCGCCGCGTCCGCGCAGGCCGGAGTCTGTTATAACTTTGATAACATCGTCCGGGGTCATTTCGGTCAGCACCTTGCCCAAAGCGGCATATCCGTCATAGCCGATATATTCTTCGATATTGTCCGGGTCTATACGGCCGCAGTTGCGCAGGGCAACCCTCATCTGATGGCGGTAAAACTCGGTTTCATTAAGGCTTTTTACCGTACTTCCCTGCACTGTCTCATCATACAGCAGTCTGGTGACAACCCTACCTTTCAGCAGGTGTTCGTCAACAATTTCCTTTACATCTTCGGCTTTAACCATGCTGTAAAAGCTGCCCTCGGGGTATACAACAACAATAGGACCCAGGGCACACAGGCCAAAGCAACCTGTCCTGATAACCTTTACCTCTTCGTTGAGGCCTACTGCGGCTATCTCCTTGTTGAATTCTTCAATTATCCTTTCTGAGCCTGAGGAGGTACAGCCTGTACCGCCACATACCATTACATGACTTCTATACATTTTTTATACCTCTTTCAGCTTATTTCACGGCGCCGATAGTAAATTCGGTCACCGGATTTTTTCCTATTACATGTTCCACAACAACCCTTTTAACCTTTTCAGGGTCCATCTTCACATAGGTGGTCTTTTTATCGCCTTCAATTATTTCCACCACCGGCTCAAACTGGCATATACCAATGCAGCCTGTCTGGGAAACAATCACATCATGTATATCTCTTTTCAGTATTTCTTCACTGAAAGCGTTCAGCACCGGGCGTGCTCCGGCAGCTATGCCACAGGTGGCCATACCCACCAGAATGCGCATTTTTCCTTCGCCGGCGCCTTCGCGCGTATTTACGGATGCTTTCATTTTATCTCTGATAGCCTGTAATTCCCGCAAACTTTTCATCTTCAATATCTCCTTTTCAATATTTCAAACTGGTTTTCTTCTATGTATTCTTTAATCCACTGGATAACGGCAATGTCCCCAAGGCCCTGCCCCTCCATAAGCTGTTTCAGATATCGCGTGTCACATTCAAAAACATCCTGCCCGTTTTTTACACGGTAGACAAAATCCACATCCGGATTCATCTGTATCAGTATGCCCACTGTATCCCACACTTCACCCAAGGGGGCGCAGTCTATGTTTGATGTGTCAAACACAGCTTTTACAACAGTGCCCTTGCCCGGCCGGCTGTCTATGGAAAAACTGCCGCCGCTCATTTGGGCAGCCTGTTTGAATAAAGGTATGCCCATGCCCACCTTTCGGGTGGTACGGGATGTGAAAAACGGGCTTTCCACACGCCGCAGTGTCCGCCGGTCCATACCGGCGCCGTCATCGCGCACCGATATTTCCAGCATTTCCTGCCTTTGACCAAAAACCTCTATGTCAATTTCCACCAGCGAAGCGCCGGCGCTTATGCAATTTTGGGCTATATCCAGTATGTTTAAAGAAAGTTCCTGCATGATTTATCCCTGATATTTGGCCAGGATTGCGTCCAGCTCGTTTCCTTCCGGGCTGACGCGGCCGTAAACATCTTCGTTGATGGTGAATACCGGTGCCAGACCGCAGGCGCCGATACAGCGGGAAGATTCCAGAGAAAATACGCCGTCTTCGCGGCAGTCACCGCTTTGTATACCCAGCTTTTCTTCCAGTTTTTCCAAAATCTTTCCGCTTCCTTTTACATAGCATGCTGTACCCAGGCATACTGCGATTTTGTACTTACCTTTGGGAGAAAGAGAAAACTGTGCGTAAAATGTAGCTATTCCGTAAATTTCTTCCAGGCTTTTTCCTGTTCCCCGGGCCACCATCCTCAGCACTTCCACCGGCAGATAGCCGTAAATTTCCTGTGCATGCTGCAAAGCCGGCATGGCAGCGCCCGGTTTTTTGCCGTTTTCGTCCAGCCAGGCTTTCAGCTGCGCTTCCTGCTCTGGCGTACCGTTAAAAGGCAGTTTTGAAATTTTCTTCATTATAGTCCTCCTGTATTTTTGTTGTTTATTTGAACAAAAATTACCGTATTATTGCATATATAATTATATCAAATAAATATTTTTTTATCTATAATATTTTATCAAAATTGTCCCTACTGGCTCAATTTTGTGGCTTTGTTAAAAATTTATTGACCACGATATATTTATTTTGGTGCTTTTAATAAAAAAGTGTGATATAATATAATAAAATATGGTACTATTGTACATTGTTTTATCGATAAAATCAATAATATTTACCTTTTGCGGGGTAAATGTATTATATAAACAGCAAAGGAGAACAAAATTGAAAATCAAAGATATTGCAAATTTGCTCAGCGCACAAATTCTGACCCCTGAGATAAGCGTGGAAACCGAAGTGCACACCGCCTGCGGCAGTGATATGATGAGCGATGTGCTGGCCTATGTAAAAGACCAGGCGGTGCTGATAACCGGCCTGAACAACCCCCAGGTAATACGCACAGCCGACATGATGGACATGGTGTGCGTTGTGTATGTCAGAGGCAAAAAGCCTGACCGGCTGTCACTGGAACTGGCAGTAAAAAGCAACATATGCGTGCTGTGCACAGACATGCCCATGTTTTCCTGCTGCGGCATACTGTACGACAACGGGCTGAGGGGTGCATAATGGACGCGATAAAATTTGTATACACTGTGCCGGGGGACGATTTTTCCGCGGCAGGCCAGGCATCGGCTGACCTGAAAAGCAAACTGAAAACCATGGGTGTTGACCCAAAAAGCCTGCGCAATATTGCCATAAGCCTGTATGAAGGTGAGATAAACCTGGCAATCCATGCCGGCGGCGGACAGATAACCGTGCTGGTCTATCCCGACAAGGTGCAGATGTTTCTGGATGATGAAGGCCCGGGTATAGCCGATATTCCGCTGGCCATGACGGAGGGATATTCCGGGGCCAGCGACGAGGTGCGCTCGCTGGGATTTGGCGCAGGTATGGGCCTGCCCAATATGAAAAAATACACCGATGAATTTGACATTCAGTCAACAGTCGGTCAGGGCACACATATAAAAATGGCCGTATACCTGAAAGATTGATTATACATAAGCAGAGTACATATAAATGAATTTTATTATAAGAGAGTGCAGAATTGCAGACGGCCGGTATATACAAAAGCTGAACCGGCGGCAGATGGGATATGATTTTCCCGTCCGGGAAACAATCATCAAGTTGGAAAAACGGTTGGCCGACCCGTCACAAAAAATTTTTGTGGCAGAGGCAGAGGGCTGTGTTTTGGGATATATCCATATCCGGGATTATGACACTTTGTATGCCCCGCATATGAAAAACATACTGGGCATTGCGGTAGCACAGCAATATCAAAGGAACGGCATAGGCCGTGCGCTGTTGTCAGCGGCCGAAAGCTGGGCCGCAAACACCGGTGCAGCCGGAGTTCGTCTGGTCAGCGGAGAAAGCCGAAAATGCGCCCATAAATTTTATGCCGGGTGCGGATATAACGGCGGCAAAAAACAGATAAATTTTAAAAAAATGTTCTGAAATATCTTTCCGGGCCTGTTTTATGCCGGCCGGTAAAGCCATATGCCTGTTATTTTGAATATTTGCAGCTGCTTTGTCCGCTTGAAAACTTGACCACATAGAAATTCCGGCTGGCGGAACAGCCTGCCGGTAAAAAATCAAAAGCGCAAAAGCGAGTGCGTTTTTAACAGAATTATAAAGGAAATCAGATAATGAAAACCTATACCCATTCAGTGACCCTGGACAAGGACTTGTGCCAGGGGTGTATAAACTGTATAAAAAGATGCCCCACCGAAGCCATACGCGTGCGTGACGGCAAGGCATACATAATAAGCGAAAGGTGTATAGACTGCGGCGAATGCATAAGGGTATGCCCTCATCACGCCAAAAAAGCAGTGTACAACACCCTGTCAGACTACACCGGATACAAATACCTGGTAGCACTGCCGGCCCCCAGCCTGTACGCCCAGTTCAACAACCTGAAAGACCCGTCCCCGGTGTTGGCCGGGCTTTTGAAAATCGGCTTTGACAGTTTTTTTGAAGTGGCAAAGGCCGCTGAACTGGTCAGCCGGGCAACGGGTAAAATATGGGACAAAATGCCAAAACCCGTTATCTCTTCCGCCTGTCCGGCGGTGGTAAAACTGATAAAGGTACGCTTTCCCCGGCTGGTGGATCATGTACTGCCGCTGGTATCCCCCATGGAACTGGCGGCCAGGCTGGCCAAAAAAGAAGTGATGGAAAAAACCGGCCTGGCAGAAAATGAAATAGGCTGTATATTCATCAGCCCCTGCCCCGCAAAAATAACCGAGATAAACAACCCCATAGGCTCGAAAAAAAGCAGTGTGGACGGAGCTGTGGCCATGAAGGACATATATCCGCTGTTGCTGGGGGCTATGAAGGATATACCTCGGCCTTTGGATATAACCGCCGGCGCCCTGGGGGTATCCTGGGCGGCAGGCGGCGGCGAAAGTGAAGGAATAGGCAACACCGACAATTACCTGGCCTGTGACGGTATTGAAAATGTGATAAGAGTGCTGGAAGAGCTGGAAGACAGAAGGTTTTCCAACATAGATTTTGTAGAGCTGAACGCCTGTCCCGGAGGTTGTGTGGGCGGTGTGCTGACGGTGGAAAACCCATATATTGCCAAAACCAAGCTGAAAAACCTGGGCAAATGCATGCCTCACAGCCTGAACAGCCTGGGAAAAAGTATACCCACCGAAATGCTGTGGGACACCAATTTAGAATACTCACCGGTGTTTGAACTGCAAGGGGACAGGATGCAGAGATTTATGGCATACAGCCGGCTGGAAGAGCTGCTGGCCGGTCTGCCAGGCCTGGACTGCGGTTTTTGCGGAGCACCCACCTGCCGCTGCTTTGCCGATGATGTTATACGCGGAAAGGCAAAGAAAAGCGACTGCGTTGTGATTATGCGCCGCCGGATGGATGAAATCAAATCAATACCTGAATAAAGGAGCAAATATGACTGTTTTTGAATTTTGCGAAAAATATAACCTGACGCCTCTTTCCCAAGGGGACGACCGACAGATTTCCGGCGGTTTTTGCGGTGACCTTCTCAGCTGGGTTATGGCCAACTGCCAGGCGGACAATATGTGGTTTACTGTTATGGGAAACATAAATTCGGTGGCTGTGGCCAGCCTGAACGACATCGGCGCCATTGTACTGTGTCAGGGCAGCCGGATTATGCCTGACCGGCTGGAAAAAGCCAAAGAAGAAAGAATAAATGTATTTTCCACCTCTGCCTCCTGCTTTGAGATAGCCGGCCGGCTGTATGATGAACTAAAAGGCTGAGAAGTGTATATTTAATGAAAGGAGGGGCGGCTTTTGCTTTGCGATATGCATATACATTCATGCCTGTCACCCTGCGGCGACGATGACATGACCCCCAACAATATTGCCGGCATGGCTCATTTGGCCGGACTGGATGTGATAGCCCTGACAGACCACAACAGTGCTGCCAATGCCGCCGCGCTGGAAAAGTGCGGCGGCAGATACGGCATTGCCGTTATAGGCGGCATAGAGGTGAACACTGCCGAAGACATTCACCTGCTGTGCTATTTTGACGATATAAAGACAGCCGAAATTTTTGGCCGGAAGATAGAAGAAAGCCTGCCCCCTGTAAAAAACCGACGGGAAATTTTCGGCAATCAGCTGATTATGGACGAAGATGACACTATAACCGGAGAAAAGGAAAACCTGCTTATCAATGCCTGCGCAATGACATTGGAACAGGCGGTAACCTTGTGCCATGAATATGACGGCAAAGCCATATATGCCCATATAGACCGCGACAGCTATTCTGTTCTCAGCGTGCTGGGCGCCCTTCCGGCAGAAATAGAGATTGACGGAGTGGAGATATACGACATATCCCGCCGACCGGCGCTGATAGAAAATGGAGTTATAAGCCCGGATATGCCTTTTATGTCCAATTCTGACGCCCATTACCTGGAATATATCGGCGACAGGCGGCAGGAGATTACCCCCTGCCACCCGCTGTATGATATGATAAAGGCAAAAACAGGCAAAATTTAAAATAACTTCAAAAAACAGGCGTGCTTCGGCGCGCTTTTTTGTTAAGCGGCAAAAGACCTTTGCCGGACAAAACTGTTATCCCTATACTTTGCACGGTTATGCCTGTCATGCAATTTGCCCAGGCCTGCCCTGTTTCAGCCGGCTTATTTTATACAGTCAATGACTGACCGCGGCAGGTGCAGCCGGAAACATCACCGTAATATGCCGGCCGCAGTCGGCAAAGCAGACCTTTCCGCCCAAACCGACGGGTATTTTTTAATAGCCGGGGCCGCCACAGGCTGAAATATACGCCGGCAAAATTTATCTGCCTTGCTAAAAAATTTCCGGTCCCTTGTCAGTTACGGTGTTTTGCCCTTTTTCAATATATAAACAAAAAGCAGGCTTTCGCCTGCTTTTTCTTTTATATATTTTATTTTCCGCGTTTTCTCTGTACCGCTTTCATTATTTCCATGATAGGAATAATCATGATTGCCAGCACCAAAGCCACAAAGTATTCGAACAGTGAAATATGTTCAAACTTAAAGGCCTGCCGCAGGAACGGAACATAGATAACAGCTGTGGTGCATATCAGTGACATTGCAAAGGAAGCCCACAGGAATTTGTTGGTCTTCGTCATTTTGAATATGGAGCCGCGGCGGCTGCGCATATTGAATGAGTGGAAAATTTCCACCATGGACAATGTCAGGAAAGCCATTGTCATACCGTCATGGCTGTTGGTTATCTCCCATACACCGGATTCGATATAGTGGCCTATAAAGTAGGAAGCCAGTGTCAGTATTGATATAACAACACCCTGGAAAGCGATGTCGAAGGCCATACCGCCGGCAAAGATACCGTCTGTGGAACTGCGGGGCGGCTGTTTCATGCTGGTGGCCTCGGCCTCTTCCATACCCAGCGCAATGGCCGGGAAGCTGTCAGTGATAAGGTTTATCCACAGCAGGTGAACAGGTTCCAGAATTGTAAAGCCCATGATTGTGGCAGAAAATACGCTGATAACCTCGGCCAGATTGGCTGACAGAAGGAACTGTATAGCTTTGCGTATGTTGTCATAAATTCTTCTGCCCTCTGCAACGGCGGAAACTATTGTGGCAAAGTTGTCGTCTGCCAGCACCATATCAGCAACATTTTTGGTTACATCGGTACCGGTGATACCCATGCCAACGCCTATGTCAGCGCTCTTGATAGACGGGGCATCGTTTACACCGTCGCCGGTCATGGCAGTTATCATGCCTTTTTTCTTCCAGGCATTTACTATCCTTACCTTGTGTTCAGGCTGCACACGGGCGTAAACGGAATACTTTTCAATGCTGTTTTCCAGCTCTTCGTCAGACATGTCGTTCAGCCGTGTGCCGGTGACTGCCTGCCGGCCGGGCTGTAAGATACCCAGCTGGTTGGCTATGGCAACAGCTGTATCCTTGTGGTCGCCTGTTATCATTATCGGGCGTATGCCGGCGGTGCGGCACTGCTCGATGGCGTCTTTTACCTCTGGTCTGATGGGGTCTATCATACCGGACAGGCCCACAAAAATCATATCCTGTTCCAGGTCCCGGGGCTCGTTGGAGGCGGGCTGTACATCGTAAAATCTGCATGCAGAAGCCAGCACGCGCAAAGCACCGTCTGCCATAGATTTGTTGGCCGCCAGGATATCCTGTCTGTCTTTTTCGGTTATATCCCTTACGCCTTCGGCTGTGTAAATTTTTGTACAGCGTTTCAGTATTTCATCCGGAGCACCTTTTGTAAACTGTATAAACTTTCCGTCGGGGTCTTTGTGCACAGTGCTCATCATCTTCCTGCCGGAGTCAAAAGGAGCTTCGCCCACTCTGGGGTACTGTACATTCAGCCGGTTTTTGTCCATGCCTTGGCCGAAAGCGTCATTTACCAGCGCACATTCGGTGGGTTCGCCCACTGCTGTGCCTTCTTCAATCTGTGCGTCAGAGCACAGGGCCATTGCTTTTATATGCAGCTGTTCGTTTGCGCTGTAACGCTGAACAACTGTCATTTTATTCTGTGTCAGTGTACCTGTTTTGTCAGAGCATATAATCTGTGTACAGCCCAGTGTTTCCACCGCTGTCAGCTTTCTGATGATAGCCTGGTTGGCGCTCATTTTGGTAACGCCAATTGACAGAAGTATTGTAACAACCGCTGCCAGGCCTTCCGGTATGGCGGCAACAGCCAGGGAAACGGCAACCATAAAGGTGTTCAGCATTGTCTGGCCTGTGATGCCGGTGGACATATTGCGGAAAATATCAACGGCAAATATCACAACGCATATTGCCAGAACCATCACAGACAGCATTTTGGACAGTTCGTTCAGTTTTACCTGCAACGGTGTCCGTTCGTCTTTGGCCTGGGTCAGCGCGTCGGCAATTTTGCCCATTTCAGTGTCCATACCTGTGCCCACAACAACGGCGCGGCCGCGGCCGTAGGACACGATAGAGCCCATGTATACCATGTTTTTCCTGTCGCCCAGGGCCACCTGTCCGCTTTCGTCCACTGTCAGTGTATCGGCAGTTTTGGTAACGGGGACAGATTCGCCGGTCAGGGCGGCTTCTTCAATTTTCATGCTGGCGCTTTCGATAATTCTGGCGTCAGCCGGAACACTGTCGCCGGCTTCCAGCACAATTATATCGCCGGGTACCAGTTCTTCGCTTTTTATTGTTTTCTGATGGCCGTCCCTTACAACCTTGCTGGTGGCGGCGGCTATCTCCTGCAATGCCTCAATGGCCGCTTCGGCTTTTGATTCCTGGTAAACACCCAGAACAGCATTGATGATTACCACAAACAATATTATGATAACATCTGTAAAACCTTCGCCGGAATAGGCGCCTGTTATGGCTGAGATAACGGCGGCTGCGATGAGTATTATAATCATCGGGTCGGCCAGCTGAGCCAGGAATTTGTGCAGAAGACTTTCCTTTTCTCCTTCTTTCAGCTTGTTGGGGCCGTACTGTGCCAGCCTTTTTTCAGCTTCCTGCCGGGACAGGCCCCGGGCGGTGCTGCCAAGTGTTTCCATCACTTTCTGATAGCTTTCAAGATAATGCTTCACTTTGTTTTCCTCCTGTGTTCATAAGGGACGGCAAATAAAAAAGAGACCTATCTGCATAATACAGATAAGTCTCGTCATTTCATACATAGCCAGAATTTATAAAAATTCGGGTGTTGGCTGTGTAGCAGTGTTCTGCTGACTACTCCCTTACAGTAAAATGTAGTTTATCACACCAGCCGTTAAAAGTCAACACTCTTCACATATTTTACCCAACTTTTACTGATATATACCGTAAATCAGACTGTGACGCAAACCGCCAAGGCCAAAGCCGAACAGGACAGCGTGAACAAATAAAGACAAAACCATCACAACCACCGCACCGGCGATCAGGACTTTTATACCCTTTCTTGCAAAATCCGCATGCGGATCTTCGCTGCCTTTGATAAAATACAGTATTGCCATAGCCACAGCAAACCTGGCCATAAAAGAGATATTCAGCGCTCCGCCTATCATACCCATAAAACACAACCTCGCATAGTTTTAATTTATATATTATCTTTTATATATATGAAAAAATCAAGTAAAACTTAAAAAGGCGGCTGTTTATGCCGCCTTTTT
>CASFSP010000070.1 GCA_949297385.1 uncultured Oscillospiraceae bacterium | reverse complement strand
TATCCGTTTTTATATGTCATAGACGGGCTGTCTTTTGAGTTTTCTGAAAGCCCGGACTGTATGTCTGTCAGCAGTCAGGGTTATTTTTCTATATCCATTGTCTGCATTTGTTCTTTTGAAGTGCCGAATTTTTTGCCGTAGTTTGTCCAATAGCTGTCGGCGGCTCTGATAAACGCTGTGGCCGGCAGGGGCATTGTCACCTGCTCTGTTGTATAGCGGCGACGGCGGATAGAGCGGTAAAGGCGCTTTATCTTTGCTTTCGCCATAAATTTGAACGGGGTGGTGAGAATGGCTTCGCCGGAACCTATTTTCAGCACCGAGCCGAAGGGCAGGCGGTTGCGGGCGCAGAACAGGCGCACCATATCCACCGCCGTGTCGTTCTGTTCCGGTTCAAGAAAACCGCAGTTTATCAGTACAGATACAGTGGGGCGGTTTTCAGGTGGGTTTTGCTCCCACTCCTTGAAAAAGGCAAGGAGTGTGGAAGGTATGCCGTCAGCATACAGGGGAAAAACCAGCAGAATGTGGCCAAAATCCTTTGTCTTTTCAGCCAGCCGGCGATGATTTTTGCGGTTCAGCCGGAAGTACTGCCGATGTGTGCCGGCATATCTTCCAAACATCTGCGAGTATTTCAGTGAATTTGACATCGGGGCGCGGGGGCTGGCATTTATTATCATTATTTTATCCATTGGTCAATCTCCTTGTGCACTGCCTGCCGCAGGTTTTCTTTTTCGGCAAAAACCACTTTGTATCTTTCAAAATTCATGTTTCGGGCATTTCGGCTCACAAGTGTGCGGAAGATGTTCTTTTCATCGTAATCTGCCGCTCCCCATCCGATGACAACAGCGTCCTTTGCCGCCACTGCCCTTTGGACATGGTGGGTTTCGCCTTCTGCCAGTCTGATAAACGCCTGTTGTATTGGTATGGCGCGCTCCAGCATGGTTTTCATCACGCTGTCGTAGCTGCCGTACATTATACGGCTGATGTACACCACTTTGTCTGCGGCGGCTATCAGCGGATACACCTTCACGGCGTCGTCGCGTATCACGCACCTGCCGGGGGTCTTTGTCCAGCAGCCGAAACAACCGGCGCAGGTGGATATTTTCAGCGCAGACAAATCTATAAATTCCGCCTGCGCTTCCCTTGGCAGGGACAGGTTCAGCGGAATATCGCTTAAAATCAAAATCATATTATTTCATTTTCCTTTTTGCAGTTTGTGGTATTGTAAACAAAATATATGTATAAAAAATGTTAAAATTATAAAATATGCGTTCATATAACTTCCTGTTTTTTCCACATAAGGGCAGCATTTTTCGCCGCAGAATGTGCCCGGCGGCAGTGGGTGGCATTACCGTGGGCTGCACTCTGATGAGCAATAAGGCAAAGAAAAATTGCGCGTGGGCCGCAGAAAATTTATCTGAAATTAAAAATGGGAAAATTTGTCTGCTTTAAGGCGGAAAATGCCTACTCTACCCAGCGCAGGTTGCCCGGCGGCGGTGCGGCGGTATATAATTGTCGGTGAAAGGGGAGATTTTCATGGAGGGAAAAACAAATATGATAAACAGCCGGCTCGACTGGGCAAAGGTGGGCTCCTTTGTGGCTGCACTGCGAAAAGAAAAAGGATTGACCCAGAAGCAGCTGGCACAAAAGCTGACGGTATCGGACAAGACGGTGAGCAAATGGGAGCGCGGCGGCGGTCTGCCGGATATTTCCATGCTGATACCTCTGGCCGGGGAATTGGGCGTCAGCGTCAGTGAACTGCTGGCAGGGCAGAGGCTGGCAGGGGGAGATATAGGCCTGCGGCAGACGGAAAACCTGGTGAAAAGTGTGATAAAATGTTCCCCGGCAAAACCTGTGCGCGCCTGGAAGGTGAAAACAAAGGAACAGCCGTTGTTTTTGATTTGTGCCGTCCTGGCGGCGGTCATTCGGTTGGCTATATGGAAAACGGGGCTGCTGGACGGCATGTTTATGCCTTTTATGAGCCTGCCCATGTTGTTATCGGCGGCTTTCGGGGTTTATTTCTGCTTTTTTGCGCCGGT
>CASFSP010000069.1 GCA_949297385.1 uncultured Oscillospiraceae bacterium | reverse complement strand
CCGTCTTCATTGAACAGCCAACAGGTATCTCCTGTATCCAGGATACCGCCGCGAAACAAAATTTCATCGTCTTTACACAGTTCCACTCCCCTCATGCGCTGTGCCAGGTCTTCATTTTCGGGAATGGCAGTGGGATCTTCCGTTGCTTTATATGTACCGTAGATTTTATCATCGTACTGAAATACCACTGTTTTATCTGTGTACACGGTGAAAGCCGCCTGTTTTCCCATAAGCTCACCTGAATACACAGTGTTTCCGTCCGTCACAGACGGAACAAAATCTCGCCCCCGTATTCAAAACCGACCCTCGAAATTGTTTTGGCATAAATCACAGTAAACACCAGCACCATAGCAATCATGGCGGCAAGCAAACCTTTTTGAAATAAATTCAAATTCTTTATTCTGTTCATATATACGCCTCCTTTTTGCAATTGGTGTAAAAAACATTATTGTAATTTTAAACCGGGAGCGGTCTGTCTACACATATTATAACCCATATATACACTTTCTTCAATGTAAAGCCGGGCTTTGCAGATAAAGCAGTCGGGCGCTGACCGCACAAAAGGCTGCCGGCTGTACACCTTCTCTCCCCGCTTCAAAAATTCAGACGATAATGGCAGGCCGCTTTTTCACCGTAAATCTTTCGTGTTTATAGGAAGTCACAAAAACCGCCCCGGAATTTCTATCTCCGGTACACTGTTTTTTATGAATTTATATGGTAAAATTATATTAGAATATTAAGCTGATTACTGTAAAAAATGTGTTTTCAATAAAAAATTAAACCGACGGCAAAGGGTAAAGCCTGAAATTTAAAAGGAGGATTGCTATGAAAAAATTATCTGCACTTGTCCCGGCGGTTGTTTTTTCACTTGTTGCGCTGACGGCCTGCGGGCCGGAAAACGGTAAGCCTGCATCCGACCTGCCGCAGGAAAATACAGATGTTCAGATTAGCCGGCCCATGGACTATGAACAGGCCCTGGCGCGATATATCGAACTTGAAAGTCTTTATGTTGACCCGAATTCCAGAGGCTCTCCGCCCCGGCCCGAAGACCCGTCCGCCTTTACTGCAAGGGAAATTATCATACCGCTGGCGGTCACAGACAGCTATACACCGACACTGCATTTTTTATGCCGGACAGCCGAGGGGGATCCTGACTCCCGGTGGAGAATATCCAACATCTGGTTTGCCTTCCTTGATACGGACGGCGGCGGAAAGTCCTGCCGGTTTAACGGAAATGTGGAATTCTGGCCAAGGGGCGAAAACCAAATTGAATATGCCATAAACGGAGATTTCTACACCGGCGCCGTACCAAAGGCAGAGGGAACATTCTCCGGCGCTGTGGGTACAGATGAAAACGGCTCTTTCTCTTCTTCCGTATCAGAGGACACGCCGGGCAGTCATTATGCCTATTTTTACCGGCACGAAACCGCAGTTTTTCAATGAGCAGTAAATTATCCGGCCGTAATCCCATTGTTTTCAACCCGACGGCGCCGGCTGGAACTTTTTATCCAAAACGCCGCAGCCGTGACAGTCTTTGCCTGATATACAACAGCTTAAAATCACCAATGTGTTTTTTTGCTATATTTGTCGCATGACAAACAGCGAAAAACTGCCTGTGCGCAAAGCGGCATACAGCTTTGGCCGTCATTGCGCCCCCGCCCTTTTCAGCCGGTTGACAGCGACGGCGGGAAAAATATATAATCTGTGTATATCTGCTTTTTTAAAGGGGGTCGTACTATGAGAGAACGAAACGGCCGCAGCCGGGATAACGCCACGGCGCTGGGGCTGGCTCTTGGCCTGCTGTTTGGGACGATATTCGACAACATTCCGCTGGGCATGCTGGGAGGGCTGGCGTTCGGCTATTTTTTATCCGCAAAGTAAAAATGAGAGGCGTCATATCCGCGCTCTCATCAGGGCAAAAACCGACTCGGCCTGCAAGCCGGGTCGGTTTCCGTTATTTAAAAGGACTTGGTAACAGCAAATTCAATATAAGCCAAGCTTTCCGTTTGCTTATGTTAACTTTATAACAACTTCCCGCAGATAAATCAATGAACAATTTGTAAATATATATATTTTTTTGTAAAAATCTTTATTTAAAAAGTATATCACCGGATAAAAACTATGTTTCGGGCCGTAAAACCTTGCTTTGTTTAAAAAAACTGCCGTTTCCGGCCCGGATACCCGGCGGTGTCCGTCCATCGCAAAAGGCGCCGATATGGACATACCGGCCGGATGATGTTACAATGTGTTTATAATATACCGCCGGAGGACAAGGACAATGGGAAATACACTTTTTGCAATAGGTGAAGCGCTTATCGACTTTCTGCCGGAGCAGAGCGGGGTAAGTTTTGCCCGGGTGGACAGCTTTCTGCCGCAGGTGGGCGGCCGGCCGGCCAATGTGTGCGCCGCCTTTTCCCGGCTGGGGGGCAAAAGCCGGATGATTACCCAGCTGGGCCGCGACCCTTTCGGGGAGAAAATTTGCGCGCGGCTGGAAACCCACGGCATAGAGACCAGCCATATAACTTTTACCGAAGAGGCAAACACCGCCCTGGCCTTTGTGTCACTGGATAAAAACGGCGAGCGCACCTTTGCTTTTTACCGCAAACCCAGCGCAGATATGCTTTACCGGCCGGATATGATACAGCCGGACTGGTTTGGCGATGTGTTTGCTTTGCACTTCTGCTCTGTGGCGCTGGCGACCGAAAGCATGGCCCTTGCCCACGAAAAAGCCATTGACCTGGTACAGAAGGCCGGCGGCCTGGTCAGCTTTGACCCCAACCTGCGCTTTCCCCTGTGGGATGACAAGGAAAAACTGCGCCGGGCGGTGCACCGCTTTATACCCATGGCCCATATACTCAAAATCTCCCGGGAGGAGCTGGAATTTATCACCGGCACCGCCGACAGGAAAAAATCGCTGGAAAAACTGTTTGCCGGAAATGTACAGCTGGTGGCGATCACCGCCGGCGACGGCCCTGCCTGTCTGTGCACCCGCCATGCCAAAGCTTTCCTGTCTGCGGTACAGGTGGAGGCAGTGGACACCACCGGTGCCGGCGACGGTTTTATCGGCAGTCTGCTGTACAGTCTGCACAAAGCCGGCATAACACCGGAAAATATCTGTACCCTCACCCGGCACCAGCTGGAAAAAATGCTGGACTTTTCCCTGCGTTTCTGCGCCGAAAGCGTACAGAAAAAAGGCGCCATTGCCTCCTATCCGAAAAATTTTGAATAGCCGGGCAAAATATCACCCCTTGCCCGTATATGTTGCGTAGTGCGGGTGTAAAAAGATAAAACCTGCACACTGCACGCCGTCATACCATTGGTGCAGTGATACAGCCGGCCGGACTGCGGCAGTTATCGCTTTATAAAAAATTTACATCTGAAAATTGGGGTAATATCATGTATACATTAAAATCAGAAAACTTTTACCTGTCATTAAATCCGCAGGTCTGCCCGGAGGATTTTCCCTTTCCGGTAAACACCGCCATGGATATAAAAGTAATCAGCTATAATTTT
>CASFSP010000068.1 GCA_949297385.1 uncultured Oscillospiraceae bacterium | reverse complement strand
AGCTCAGTCGGTAGAGCAGTGGTCTCCAAAACCACGTGTCGTGAGTTCGAATCTTACTGCCCCTGCCACCCTTTTTTATAAGGGTTATGGCCCGGTAGTTCAGTTGGTTAGAACGCTAGCCTGTCACGCTAGAGGTCGTGGGTTCGAGCCCCATTCGGGTCGCCAAAAAAGCAACTTCTCAGGAAGTTGCTTTATATTGCTGTTGTAGCTCAGCAGGCAGAGCACTTCCTTGGTAAGGAAGAGGTCGGCAGTTCGAATCTGCTCAACAGCTCCAAAAACCTTGCAGTTTCTGCAAGGTTTTTTTGTTTGCAAAACCTACAAGCTGTCATCCGGGTTTAATGATATTACATGCTGATACATAAAACGGAGCCTGTGAAGGCTCCGTTTTATTTTACAGGGTAAAAGTGCCGACGCGCCAGCCGTTACACAGACGGTGGTTAAAACCCGTTACTAACTTTTTGCGCAAGACTGTATTTGCGGTCATCGGGTTTTATGTATTTTGTCTGCAAGCAGTATGTCCGCTTCACCGCCGGGTCACTTTCTTTTTATATTATTTCATACTTTCTTTTATCACGCGCAGTACATTTTTGTGGGATATTTTTTCTATTTCACTTTCGTGGAAGCCGGCTTTGGCCAGTGCGTCCCACAGCAAAGGCAGCATGGAACTGGCGCTGATTTCCTGTGTGCCGAAAATTCCGTCAAAGTCTGTTCCCAGACCCACACAGTCTATACCGCCCACATTTGCTATATGGCGTGCCTGCTTCACAATGTTTGATATGGGTGTGTGGGTGGCGTGGATATGATCAGCATCCATAAAGGTGGGGGCAAAGTTCAGGCCTGTTACACCGCCTTTTTCTCCCAGCAGTCTTATCATATCGTCCGTAAGGTTTCTCTGGTGAGGGGACACAGCGCGGGCATTGGAATGGGTGGCCACAAAAGGCTTGTCGGAATATCTGGCCACATCGTAAAATCCGCCGTCAGACAGGTGAGAAACATCCACCAGTATTCCCAGGCGGTTCATCTCTTTTACCGCTTCAATTCCAAAGGGTTTCAGGCCTTTCTCCATTATGCTTTTGTCTGTGCTGTTGGGAAAGCCCAGGCAGTTTTCAAAGTTCCAGGTCAGGGAAATGGCCCTTACACCTCTGTCATACACTTTGTGCAGAATTTCCATATCTCCGTTTAACATTCTGCCGTCCTCTATTGTCAGGACAGCGCTCATCTTTCCGGCTTTCCGGTTTTCTTCTATCATCTGCGCGTTGGAGGCAAAAGCAATGATATCCCGGTGTTCTTCCAGCCGGCGGTAAAAGCCTCCTGTCAGTCTGTCGAAATATTCCCGGTCAGTGATGCCGGCAATTCCGCTTTCAATAAAAGCTTTTTCCGGCGGGAAAAATACGGCAAAAAACTGGGCCAGGGCGCCGCCTTTCTGCATTTTCAGAAAATCCACCTGTTTGTCGCTGGAATATATGCTGTAATTTGCATCGGCGGCAAAAGGCATCAGAGTATCGCAGTGCATATCGATAAATTTCATATTTGTTCTCCTCCCTTTTTGTTTTCAGTATAAACCATTTGTCAGTATAAGTCTATGCCTGTTGACAAATTTTGTATATTTTTATTTTTTCTAAAATATACATTAAAAAAAGAAAGCGGGCTGAATTATGACAAAAGACAACACTTTATTGAAGAATACCGCGGTGCTGGCTGTTTCCGGAATTATAGTAAAGGGACTTTCGGCAGTGTACAGAATACCGCTGACCAGAATGCTGGGGGCAGAGGGAATGGGGCAGTACAGCGCTGCCTTTAATATTTTTATGCCGTTTTTCGCCTTTTGCTGTGCCGGTATCACTCCCACGTTGTCCAGGCTGAGCGCAAGGACAAAAGAAGAACGGAAAGGGGAAATACTTTATCTGCAAAGGAAAAGCGGGGTATATTTTGGTCTGTTGTCCTTTGTTATGGCTTGCTGCCGGCTGGCTGTGGCCGGTGTATATTCATCCCATTTGTCTTCGCCCATTATGTTCTGGGGTGTGGCGCTGATGTGCCCAAATCTGATTTTTGCGGCTCAGGAAGCTGTATATAAGGGAATAAGCCAGGGTACATTCCGGATGGCGGTTACAGCCAGGGCCAATATACTGGAAAGCGCACTGAAAGTTGTGCTGGGAATATCTTCGGTGTATTTTGCCGGTATAAAACTGAAAGAATATTGTCCGCCGGCACAGCTGGCCTGCGCTTATGCAACTATAAGCATCTGCGGGCTTGCCTGCCTTTTGTACATAAAGTCGGATTTCAAAAAAAGGTATGCTGATGTAAAGCCTGTAAAAACCGATGCCGGCCTGCGCCTGATTTTTTCCATGGCCCGGCCCATATCAGCTTCGGCACTGGTGGTGGCCATGTCCAACTTTTTTGATACGGTTGTGTGTCTTTCCATCGTAAAAGGAATACCTGACCGGCGGCTGGCGGCGGCGTATCCGTACATATCCTTTACGGCGCGGCAGGAAAAGGCTATATGGCTGTTTGGCGTTTACCAGGGGCTTTGCCTGTCAGTGGTAAACCTTATACCTTCACTTTCCTCTGCCATAGGCAGTGCCGGACTTCCGGTGGTGACAAAAAGCCTGCGGCAGGAGAACACCCGCGCCGCCGGCAGGCAGACGGATAAGCTGATAAAGTTGACCGCCGCCAGCGTGGTGCCGGTCAGCGCATTTGTGGCCTTTTTCCCCTATGAAGTGCTGTCGGTACTGTTTGGGGATAAAGGCTCGCAGACAATCCTTGCAGCGGAATTTTTAAAGATAATGGCGCCGGTAGCGGTGCTTTCTGCTTTTTCCTTTCCGCTTAACTCCATATTGCATGCGCTGGGAAAATCATCGGCAATATTCAGGATACTTTTGGTATGCTGTATAGTAAAGGCCGCTGTGGGGGCGCGGCTGTGTTCTGTTGACAGTATAAATATTATGGGCTGTGTGTATTCAGCGGCTTTGTTTTACATTATGGTTTTTATTATGTCAGTGGGAAAGATAAAAAGATCCGGTGTCAGCCTTAAAGTGCTGCAAAGGCTGGCTCTGCCTGCGGTAGCATCTTATACACTGCTCACCTTTATAAAAATAGGCTCTGACAGACTGTTTTACACAATGCCGCTGCTTTTCAGAATGTTTTGCTGCGGGGCAGTATTTGTTGTTATGTACGGAATAATTTTGTTTTTGTCCGGCTTTTTCGTTGATAACATCAGCCGGCGGTGATAAAATATAAAATACGGAAAGGAAGTGGAATTTATGGATTTTGAAAAAAAGGATTTTTATGATATAAACGATCTGCTGAATATAGTAGCGTTGCTGAGGGACAAAGACCACGGCTGTGACTGGGATAAAGTGCAGACACACCAAAGCATAAGACAGAATTTTATTGAAGAGACTTATGAAGCGGTGGATGCCATAGACAAAAACGACAAGGAACTGTTGCAGGAAGAACTGGGCGATGTGCTGTTGCAGGTACTGCTCCATGCCCAGTTTGAAAAAGAGGAGGGCAGTTTTGATTTTGACCGGGTGGTAAACGGCCTTGCACAAAAGCTGGTCCTGCGCCATCCCCATGTGTTCAAAAGCGAAAAGCTGAACGGAACACAGGAAATATTGAACAAATGGGAAGAGATTAAAAACGCTTCCCATGGCCATAATACCGTTAGCCGGACCCTCAATGCAGTGCCCGCCGCTTTTCCGGCGCTGATGTACGCACAGAAAATACAGAAAAGGATACAGGCCGGAAAGCTTCCGGTTCCCGGGCGCCGGCAGGAAATTGACAGAATGATTGAAATCCTGCAAAAGATGAAACAAACGCCGGAAAATCTGCCTCTCATCCGGGAGGATTTGGCACGGCTGATGTTTAGCACGGTAAATATCATCAGGCAGAATCATATGGATGCAGAGGAAGTTTTGTCCATGTACAGCCGTCAGATAGTGCAAATATTTAATGTTTTTGAAAATTTGGCATTGCAAAACGGTATTGTATTTGATAAAATAGAACCTGTTAAGTTTGAAAAACTATGGCAACAAGCACAAGAGCTTGAAAAAAAAGAATAGTATAATTTATCGGAGGATAAAAATGACAAAGACAGAATTGACAGCTATTGTCAGCGAAAAAGCACAGATTACAAAAAAGGATGCAGAAAAAGCTGTATCAGCAGTTATAGACGCAATAACATCTGCACTGGCAGAAGGCGACAAAGTAAGCCTGGTTGGTTTTGGTACTTTTGAAGTAAAAGAAAGAGCTGAAAGAATGGGTCACAATCCTCAGACAGGCGAGGCAATGACAATCCCCGCCAGCAAGGCTCCTGTTTTCAAAGCAGGTACAGCTTTGAAAAATGCTGTAAACAAATAATCAGCTTTTATTGCCGCTGCACCCTGCACGGCAATATTTTTTTTGAAAGGGTTAAATATGAGAATAGATAAATTTTTAAAGGTTTCCCGACTGATAAAAAGGCGCACCGTTGCCAATGAAGTTGCGGATGCCGGACGCATTGTGGTAAACGGCCGCGAGGTAAAGGCGTCTTATCAGGTAAAAGTGGGCGACGAAATACAGATAATGTTCGGCAACAAGCCGGTAAAAGTAAAGGTTCTGTCTGTGGAGAACACCAACAGCAAAGACGGAGCCAGAGAGATGTACACAGTTATAGAAGAATAAACAGATCCCTCCGCGCATATATTTTATGCAAGGGGGGATTTTATGCCTGACAAAGCTTTGCTTGACCACACTTTGTTTATGGAAAACAGAAGTAAAATGACCGTGACAGGCGTTTTGCAGGTGGTGGCCTATGACGAATTTCATATAATTTTGAAAACCGACTGCGGCAGACTGATAATACAGGGCAGAAATCTGGTGGCCGGAGAGATAAGCTCGTCCCAAAATACATTGAAGCTTACCGGTGACATACAGACTGTTGTTTATAAAGGCGGCGGCGAAAAAGACAGCCTGTTTTCAAGGGTGTTCAGATGATTTTCCAGCCTCGGAGCTATTCTTTCATGATGCAGGACGCCCTTTACAGCATGGCTGTGGGCTTTGTCTGTGCATTTTTTGCACAGATACTTTCAGTTTTTCTGCATGGCAACAGGATTAGCGTGTTTATAAAGGATATTCTGGTGTCGCGGTTTTTGCGGACAGCGTTGTTCAGCTATTGTGTTTCCTTTGCCAACTACCGACTGGTAAGGGTTTATAATGTATTTTTTGCTCTGATAGGTTTGGTGTGCTTTTCGCCTGTGTTTGCGCGGCCCCTCAGGAAAATTCTTGTATCAACCGGTAACCGTGCTGCCCGTGCTGCCGTCACCCAGGTTAAAAAAGGCGGGCGGTATATATACCGGTCGGTGCAAAAGCAAAAAGTGAAAAATGAACAAAAGCGGCGGGAAAACGACAAAGAACTATTGAAAAAACCTGACATAGTGTTGTATAATTAAAAAACAAATACAAAGATGGCCGGGCGGTGAAGAATGTGAAAAAGTTAATAAAGGGATTAAGGTTTCGCACTCTTGTGCTGCTTTTGGCTGTTGTTTATCTTGCGGTAAGCCTTATCAGCGCTCAGTTTGAACTGATGACCCAGAAACGCGAATACGAAAACCTGGTCCGGCAGCAGGAAAAAATACAGGAACAGGTAGATGAAACACAGCGCCTGGCTGATCAGGAAGATAAATCAGAATACATTGAACAGATAGCCAGGGATAAGCTGGGTTATGCCTATCCGGGCGAAAAAATTTATCAGGATATCCGGTCTGAGGAATAACAAGCAGGGATTTTTCCCTGCTTTTTTCACATTATCTCCTTTTATAGCTGGGATAATATAAATAATAAATTACAATAAATTTTTGACGGAGGAATTATGAAAAAATCGAGCAAAAGCAAAAGAAACCTGCTGATAGTTTTATCTGTGGTTGTGCTGGCGGCGGTGTATATGTTTGCTTCTTCTCTGGGCAGCCTGTTTTCCGTTTCCGGCAGCCGGAGTTATACTGAAGCCCCGCGGGACAGCTTCGCCATAATCAACATCAGCGGCACCATTCAGGCCAGTCCCTCTTCCCCGCTGGACACCTATTCCTATGACCACAGCCGGTTGATGAATTATGTGGACAGCCTTATTGAAGACGAGGGCAACCACGGAATTCTGCTGAAAGTAAACAGCGGCGGCGGTACAGTTTACCATTCTGACGAGATGTATGAAAAACTGCTGGAATACAAAGAAAAAACCGGCAGGCCGGTATACGCGTATTTTGAGCAGACAGCGGCTTCCGGCGCGTATTATATATCCTGCGCCGCGGATTATATCAGCGCCAACCGCAATTGCTGGACAGGCTCTATCGGCGTCATAATTTCCTATACAAACATCAGCGGACTGTATGAAAAGCTGGGCATGGAAGAAATTATAATATCCACAGGCGAAAATAAAGGCATGGGTTCTTCTGCGTCCCCTCTTACAGAAGAGCAGAGACGGATATATCAGTCACTGGTGGACGAAAGCTATGAAAGATTTGTGACCATTGTGGCGCTGGCAAGAAAGATGGATGCGCGGGATGTACTGCCCCTGGCAGACGGCAGGGTTTACACCGCAAAACAGGCGATGGAAAACGGTCTGATAGACAATGTGGAAAGCTATGACGAAGCCCTGGCCAGGATGGAAGAGCTGACAGGCGTACCCGGATATGAAAAAGTTTTCACCAGGTCTGTATCACTGTTGGACTACATTTTTTATTCCATACAGGAAGTTTTGCCTAAAAGCGATATGGAAAGCATAAACGAGATTACATCTTCCCGGCTGCAAGGGGTTCCGCTTTACTACTGGCAGCGGTGATGGGCATATTGCACATAAAACAGCGGTAAAGTTTGGCAGATAAAAAGGACGTCGGCTTTGATTTTACTGCCGGTAAAATGATATTATTATATAAACATATCATCTGGGAGGATAAGATGAAAAAGATAATTGTAGATGTGGGCCTGGCCGGACAGGAGGCCTTGTGCCGCGAACTTGAAAAAGCAAGGCTGGATATAACCGGTGTATGCGTGTCACCTGATGTGAAAAATTATGACGACCTGTGCAATATGGTGGCCGCCGGTGTCAAACAAGTAAAGGATGTTCCCGTGTATAAAGGTGCCCAGCGCCCTCTGCTGAACCGGGAATTTGCAAACAGCAGAAGCTGCCCGGCCGCAGACTACAGCGGAGAATTTGCTTCCCTTCACCGGGCCAACTTCATGATAGAAAGCGCCGAAAAGGAAGATGTAGAGATAATCTGCCTGGGTGCTTTGTCCAATGTGGCATTGGCTGTTATGAAAAATGAAGAGGCCATGAAAAAGGTCAAAAGAATTTATGTGGCCGGCGGTGCATTGCTGGGATACCGGTCAACCACCCCCACTTCCCACGAAAATATACTGGCGGATGCGGAAGCGGCACGGGCTGTTTTCAAATCCGGCATACCGATTACAATGATACCCGCCAGCGCGGCGCAGGATATATTTGCCGCGGCCTTTGATGTGGCGGCCGGCGCCCGGCGGGAAACCTGGCAGGCTTATCTGTCTGTTGATACCGGACTGGGTTTTACCAGAGGTCAGACAGTTGTGGACCTTGTCGGACGAAACCCCATAAACGGACGGACAGCAGAAGGCGAAAAACAGACTGTTGTAATCAGTGTGAAATAAGGAGACAGATATGCGAAGATTTATAATAGATACAGATGCCGCCAGCGATGACGCTGTTGCAATGATACTGGCACTGCGCGATGAGAATTGCACCGTAGAGGCTATAACCGTCTGTGCCGGAGCCCTGCCCATAGAAAAGGGTGTTGTAAATGCCCGCGTTGCCATAGAGGTGGCTGGCAGACAGCAACCGCCTGTTTACGCCGGTATGACCAAACCTTTGTGGAGAAAACAGATTACCGGAGAAAGCGCTCACGGCGAGGATGGCCTGTCAGATATAGGCCTGGCCAAAACCAGCCTTCCCATGGGAGAAGGCCATGCGGTGGACAGAATAATAGAACTGGCAAAAAAATATGACGACCTGGAAATTATAACACTGGGCCCCATGACCAATATAGCGATGGCCGTAATGCTGGATGCCCGGGCAATGAAAAGGGTAAAAGGTATAATCGCCATGGGCGGACAGTACCGTATGCCCAACCCTGTTACCGCCAATGCGGAGTACAATATATGGGTAGACGCCGAAAGCTGTGACATAGTCTTGCAAAGCGGCATACCGATTACATTTGTGCCGCTGGACGCCTGTTACGGTGTTGCGGAAATAAACCGTGATGACAGGGAAAAACTGCTTTCTTTCGGCACAAGATGCGGTGATTTTATAGTAAACGCCAATTCCAAACTTTTGCAGTTCAATATCGATTTTTACGGCAAGGACATAATCAGCCAGCCTGACCCGTCTGCGGTTGCCTGCGCTTTGTGCGAAGGTGTTGTGCTGGAAAGCAAAACATGCACAGCCAGATGCGAAACCAAAAGTGAAGCCGGCTACGGCCAGATAGTGTATGATTTCGACAGCAAGGAAAAACACAATGTAACCCTTGTGACTAAAATCAGCGGTGAAAAGTTCAAAGAATATCTGCTGAACACCGCCGCTCAAAAATAAAAACGGAAGTGATAAAATGCGAGGCATAAAAGGCCAGAAGATTGCATAAACCCATGTAGATTGAGTGCCGATTAAAATTTACATGGGAGATAAGAAATGAAAGAGAATAAATACGACAACGATATATTTTTTGAAAAATACAGTCAGATGAGCCGTTCAAAAAAAGGTCTGTCCGGTGCGGGAGAGTGGAAAGAGCTTCAAAAACTGTTTCCGGATTTTACCGGTAAAAAGGTGCTTGACCTGGGCTGTGGATACGGCTGGCACTGTAAATATGCGGCAGACAGGGGAGCAGAATGTGTTCTTGGTACAGACATATCGGCCAAAATGCTTTCCGTTGCAGAAGTAAAAACTGTGCGCCAAATATAGAATACCGACAGTGCGCTATGGAAGACCTGGATTTTGACCCGGAAATTTTTGATGTTGTTATCAGTTCGCTGGCTTTCCATTATGTGGAAGATTTTGACCGGCTGGTGAAAAACATACACCGCTGGCTGAAAACAGGCGGATTGCTGGTGTTTTCTGCGGAGCACCCGGTGTTTACCAGCAGCGGCTCGCAGGACTGGTTTTATGACAAGGACGGCAATATAATGCATTTCCCGGTGGACAATTATTATTATGAAGGCCGCCGCGAAGCGGTTTTCCTGGGCGAAAAGGTAATAAAATACCACCGAACACTGACCACTTACCTGGAACTGCTGTTGCAGACCGGGTTTGAGATATGTCATGTGGTGGAGCCGCGGCCGCCGCAGGATATGATGGACATACCCGGAATGGCTGACGAAATGCGCCGCCCGATGATGCTGCTGGTGTCAGCAAAAAAGAAATAATCAAACAGGGCAGACTATATCTGCCCTGTTTTTCTTTTTACCGCAAAAAATATACCGTCGGTTAAAATGGCGGCGGTTTTTGTTGAGCAGGTTTCAATTTCATATATGTACCGGCTGTGGTACAATAAGGTAAAGAAAAGGAGGTGCCGCTTTTATGCCGATAGGGCAGATAATAAGGAAAAGAAGAAAAGAACTGGGAATGACCCAGGAAGAGATGGCGGATTTTTTGGGGGTGTCAATTCCTGCTGTCAGCAAATGGGAAAACGGTTCGGCACTGCCGGACATAACTTTGCTGTCTCCGATAGCCAGGCTGCTGGAAATATCATTGGACCGGCTGCTGTCTTTCCGGCCGGAGCTTGACTCGGAACAGATAATCCGGATAACCGTGCAGACGGAGGAAAAGCTGAAAACCGAAAAATATGATGAGGTGTTCAGCTGGGCACAAAGGCAGGTTTACACCTGGCCCGGATGCCGGCAGCTGGTTTACAATATTTGCGTAATGCTGGAAGGCTGGCGGATGGCAAAGGATATAAAGCTGAATGATGATCAACAGGCTTTTATTTATAAAAGCTATGAAAAACTGCTTAAAAACGATGATGAAGCCATAAGGATAGGTGCCGCACAGCAGCTTTACAACTTTTTTATAAATAAAAAAGACTATGAAAATGCGCAAAAATATCTGGATTATTTTTCAATAGAAAACCCGGAGAGAAAGCGCAGGCAGGCCCGGATATACCGGGGGCAGGGCAAAAGTGAAATGGCCATGCGCACATTGGAAGAACTGTTGCTGCAAATGTGCATGGTTTGCGAAAATGTGTTTAATGACCTTAATATCATCAGTTTAGAGCAAAATGATATGGAAATGGCATTTTATTACAGCCAAAAACAGTCCAACCTGGAAAAGCTGTTTGACAGGGGCGACTACTGCCGGCGGTCCGCATTTTTGCAGGTTGCAACAGCGGCAAAAGATGTGTCGAAGACTTTGGATTGTGCTGAAAAGCTACTGTCTTCTGCCGGCACTTTGAGCGATTTTACAAAGTCAGCGCTGTACAGGCATATGAATTTCAAGCCGGTACCGGATAATTATGAAAGCATGATCAGAGAAACCCTGCTGGAATGTTTTAATGGAGAAGAATACAGTTACATGCTTTCAGACAGCCGATGGACTAGTCTGCTGGAAAAATATAAACGGATAAAATAAAAAAGCCGGCAAAAGCCGGCTTTTTGTTTTATTCTTTGTTCAGGGCTGTGTATGATGTCTTTATGATGTTGTCTATAAGGCGGCTGACATTGTTGTCTTCCAAGGTTTCCAGACCGACAGAAGCAACACCTCCACGGGCAGACACCCTGCCCATAAGCAGTTCGTAATCGCCCATATCCATGGCAGAATTGAATGTCCTGTATACAAGATTGTGAGCATCAGCCTCGCTGAAACCGATATTCTGTGCTGAGTTTATAAAGCTGTTCAGTATGTAAGCTGCATAGCTGAGGCCACAGGCGCCCAGGGCCGCAATTTTTGCCATATCATCTTCGTCGCCTGTGTAAACATAGCCCAGTTTTTCAAACAAACCAATGATTGCTTCTTTATTCCGGGCGTATTCATCAAAGCACAGACCTGTAATACCCACATTGTTTTCCACTGCCAGGGTAGGCATCGCGCGCACTATCTGGGTTTTAAACCTGCGTGACAGTTCGTTCATGTTCACATCGGATATGCAGCTGATTACGGTTTTGCCAATAAGCTGGTTAGATGTGAGTTCCAGATTGTCATAAACAGATTTGTCTATGCACAGCAGGACTATATCGCTTTTTTCCACCAGCCTGTCGGTACCGGTGTTATTTATACCCAGCACATGTGCTCTTTTTACTGCGCCCTCCAGCTTGTCACTGATCAGCAAATCGTCCTGTGATACACCCCGTTTTACAAGTCCGGTCGCTATGGCGCTGCCCATATTGCCGAACCCTATAATACCAATTTTCATAAAAACCTCTCTTTGACCCTGCTTTTCAGCAGGTCAGTTTCGCGTACGAATTTCTGTTATGATTAAAATTATATTATATAAACATATAAAATGCAAGCATTGCGTTATTTAAATAACAGCTATCAGTAATACATGTACAGCTGGCATGGAATCATTCCGTTGTACAGCTTGCGGCGTTTGGCAGCCTTTTTGCCGAAATGAGCTTCAAAATCCGGGTCGGCGGTTATTATATACGAACTTTTTACTGGATTTTGTTCCAGCCTTTTTCCCAGCACACCGGCCAGCTGAACAGCCCGGGCAGCATCACCCAGCCTTTCGCCGTAAGGCGGATTGGTTATGACCACAGAGCCGGATGCCGGAGAAAACCCCTTTACATCTGCCTGCCAGAACCTGACATACTTTGACACTCCGGCGCGGTCGGCGTTTCTTTTGGCTGTGTCTATGACCATCGGGTCAATGTCAAATCCGTTGGCTGTAAAATCTATATCTTTTCTGATTGCGGCCATGGCTTTTTCTTTTTCCTGTGTCCAGGCAGAAGAGCTGATAAATTTGTACTGCTGGGCCAGAAACCTTCTTTTCAGTCCGGGGGCCATATTCATTGCTTTCTGGGCGGCTTCTATAAGTAAAGTACCGCTGCCGCAGAATGGGTCTGTAACCAGGCTGCTTTCTCTTATCCTTGCCAGGTCCACTATTGTGGCGGCAAGGGTTTCCTTTATCGGGGCAAGTCCGCTTTGGCGGCGGTACCCGCGTTTGTGCAGGCCTTCTCCGGTGGTGTCCAGCATTATCCGCGCCTTGTTTTTCATTATGGAAAATCTTACTTTGTATTGCCGTCCGCTTTCCGGAAGTATGTTTACGCCATGCTGTTTTCTCAGCTTTTCCACAATGGCTTTTTTTACAATTCCCTGGCAAGCAGGCACACTGGTGAGAGCGCTGGAAAGGCAGTGACCCTTTACCGGAAATGCCGCGTCTGCCGGGATAAAATATCCCCAGTCTATGCTGTATACGCCGTCAAAGAGACTGTCAAAATCCGGCGCGTCAAATTCGGCCAGCAGTATCAGCACCCTTTCGGCAGTCCTCAGGTTTATGTTTGCCGCGGCTATAATATTCTCGTCGCCTTCAAAATAAACCATGCCGTCTTTTACAACTATATTTTCGACGCCTGTTTTTCCCAGCTCAAAGCGCAAAACCGATTCGCTGCCGAAAGAACATGGGGCGCACAGTTTGTATTTCATTCCAAAACCTCGCAAAATTAAATAATATCTCACATCAAAGTATAAAGTAAAACTGATTTATATGCAACTGTAATTTGTTTTCAAAACAATATGCTGTAAATACAACTGCCGCTTTTTACAGAGTTTATGCAAAAAGGCGAAAAGCGGCGCGGGGGTTGCTTTTTATATTTTTAAATGCTACAATGGCGGTATACAAAGGATATGTGTTGCGGCTTTGGCCTGGACATATATCTTTTTATATTGCTATATTTATTTTCAGGAGGTTTTTGTGTTAAAAGAAAAGTTTTTGTTTGAAAAAGATTTTTTCAAAGCTGTTTTTTCAATAGCTATACCCATAGCTATGCAGAATGTAATCAGCTTCGGCGTCAATGCCATGGACTCGGTAATGCTCGGCAAACTGGGCAACATAGCCGTATCTGGGGCTAATCTCGGCGGACAGCCTTTCTTTTTGCTGATGATAATAGGCTTTGGCCTGGCCGGCGGAGGCGCCGTTCTTATCGCCCAGTACTGGGGCAAAGGTCAGGTGGAAGTAATCCGCAGGGTTATGAGAATTTCCATGCTGGCTGTGCTGGTGGTTTCAACATTGTTCTCTGTGGTATGTTTTTTCTTTCCCACGCAGGTTATGAGCATGTTCAGCCACGAGCCGGAAGTGGTGCGGGCTTCCGCTTCATATCTGAAAGTGCTTTCTGTTGGATTTATATTCTACTCACTTTCATCCAACTACATGTCCAGCCTGCGCGCAGTGGAAAGCGTAAAAATGTCCACTGCCGTGTATGCCATGTCATTTTTTGTAAATGTATTTTTTAACTATATTTTCATATTCGGCAAATTCGGCTTCAAGGCTTATGGAATAGTCGGTGCAGCTATGGGTACCGTTATTGCCAGAATGTTTGAATTTATATGCGCTGTATCATACATGTATTTTGCCGAAAAAAAGATAGGTTACAAAATGCATTGTATGTTCAAGCTGGACACATCATTGCTGTCTGACTATATTCATCATGCACTGCCTGTTGTGGGCAATGAGATGATGTGGGGCATGGGCAGCGTGGCTACCAGCATGATAATGGGGCGCATAGGCTCAACCTTTGTAACAGCAAACAGTATTACGGGCGTAATATCTCAGCTGGCCCAGGTATTTATATTCGGCATTGCCAATGCGGCTGCCGTTGTATGCGGCAAAACCATCGGCAGCGGTGACTTTAAAAGGGCTCAGAAAACTGCCCGGACACTGCTGCTTATGGCCTTTGGTTTCGGCCTGCTGAGCACTGCCATCGTGCTGGCTCTGCGTAACCCGTTCCTCACCATATATGATGTAACTGACGAGGCAAAGGATGCGGCGTTTAAAATGATGTTTATACTGGCCTTGGTACAACCTGTGGCTGCGCTGGACATTGTAAATATAGTTGGCATACTGCGCGGTGGCGGCGATACCCGCCTGGCGCTGATGCTGGACGGCGGCGGCATGTGGATTGTCAATATCCCTCTGGGTATACTGACTGGCCTTGTGCTGAAAGTCCCTCCGCAGTTTATTTTCCTGTCCATGAGAAGCGACTCATTTATCAAGATTATAATTGCCATACGCCGTATTCTCAGCGGAAAATGGATCCGTGCAGTGACCAGGGATGATGTAATTTAAAGCATTTTTATGCAAAATGCAATAAAATAAATTGACATGTAAAAAAAATCTGTATATAATAGATACTGTAAAATAATACGGAGCGGTAAATCACATGATAGATATTTCCCGGCAGTTGCTGAATATGGCCAAAAGCGGCGACAGCAAGTCTGTTCAGACTGTTTTTGACGCCATGAAGCCGGAGATTTCTGCCTGTGCCGCAAAACTGCGCACGGAAAATTTTGATTTTGACGACGCGGTTCAAGAAGGTAATATAGGTTTGTTCAAAGCGATATTGTCATATCGCCCGCATCGGGGTGCATCTTTTTACACCTATGCAAAAAAATGTATTTTAAACAATATGTTATCGGCAAGGCGGTCTGCATCTGCCCAAAAGCATGAGTTGCTGACCAAGGCCCTGCCACTTGACGAAAGTATTCTTTTGCAAAGCTTTGAGACTGATTTTTTGGTCAAGGAGCAAAACAGGGAATTTATCAGAATTGCGAAGAAAAAGCTGTCACAGTTTGAATTTCTGGTTTTCAGCCTTTATACAATGCAATATTCCTACAAAGAGATTTCACAGATAACCGGCAAAAGCGAGAAGTCGGTAAACAATGCAATTCAGAGAATTCACGCAAAACTTAGAAAATAGGCGTAATACGCTTATTGCACCCAGGCGGTTTTTAAACGATACATTGGTTTAAATTCACTCCTGGCTGAATACATTTTTTTCATAAAGAAGGAGAGTTACACCGATGTACCAGGACAAAACATTAGTTTGCAAAGAATGCGGAAAAGAATTTGTTTTTACAGCAGGCGAACAGGAATTCTATGCAGAACACGGCTTTGAAAACGAGCCCCAGAGATGCAAAGAATGCCGCACCGCAAGAAAAAACCGGGCCAAGGGAGCAAGAGAATATTTTGTTACCACATGTGCCAGATGCGGCAAGGAAGCAAAAGTTCCTTTTAAACCCAAGGACAACCGTCCGGTTCTGTGCAGCGAATGCTACGAAGCGTCCAAAAGCGAATAATATCTGATAAAATAAAATCAGCGCCCTTACGGCGCTGATTTTTTTATAAAGGACAAATCCGGTAAAGCTATATGATAAATTGGAATATTACGCTTTCAGCTTTTCGATAAATCCCTGTTTTCCCAGCATGTATGCCACGGCACCGGTGATTATCATTTCCGGTATAAGATAAGAGCCGTTGTACATAAAGCTGTACATCAGAAACAGCGGTGTGCCGTTGCCCAGGCTGGCAAAAATGCTGTTGCCCAAAGTAAAGCCTTCCTGTGTGAAAAACCATTCGGCATAGCTGGAATACAGCAGGTATCCGGAGATAAAGTGGCTTAAAAATCTTAAACCTATGGCAAAAACGCTGCCCCGGCACAATTCTTTTGCACTGCTGCCCAGCTTGCCGCGGAATATACCGCCGAAGCCCAGCACCACAAATGCGATGATGTAGTCAATGAGAATAACCAGAAAAGTTGTCATGGCGTCCATGCCGGCTATACCGCGCAGGTCTGACATAATCTGTATCAGTGCGAAGGCACCGGAAGCCATAAAGCCCCATTTGTATCCGTAAAGATACGATACCAGTATTATTGGCAGCATGCTGCATATTGTGATAGAGCCGCCGTTGGGCCACATGCCGTTGAATTTGGGCCATATTGAAAGTATTGTGGCCATGGCGACCATCATGGCAGAAACCACCATGGTTTTTGTTTTGTTTTGTTGCATAAAGATACTCCTTCCGGCAAAAGCCGTAAATAAAATTTGCCGAGCATAAAAACAAAGCGCCCGCCGAAAACAGGCGAAGCGCAAGCTTTAAATATAAAAACACCCATGCGTTTATAAAAAATATAAACAAAACATGGGTGGTTCCTGATATGTAAAACTCCCTCCGTCGGCATTATCCGAATCAGGTAAAGGGTTTAAGCCGTTGGCTAATCTCAGCGATATGCTCCCCTGTTTTTATGTTCAACTTATAATATCACTGCAAAAGAATTTTGTCAACAAAAACAGAATTTTACCGCTGAGCAGATTTTTTGTCGGCGGACTTTTTGTAGTCGCACACATCGGCCAGTACGCATTTTTCGCAATACGGCTTTCTTGCTGTACACACAGCCCTGCCGTGCATTACAAATCTGTGACAGGTGTCGTTCTGCTTTTCCGGCCGTATAACCTTTTTCAGCTGCATTTCCACCTGATAAGGGTCGGTGGAGCGTTTGTCGTTTTTCTTCATAAAGCCTATGCGGTTTGCCAGGCGTATGCAGTGGGTGTCGGCAACAACTGCCGGTTTGCCGAAAACATCCCCTAATATAAGGTTGGCGCTTTTCCTGCCGACTCCGGGCAGTTTCAGCAGGCTGTCCATATCATCGGGAACAATACCGCCGTATTCGTCACGCAGCATTGTCATGCAGGCTTTTATATCCCTGGCCTTGCTGTTGCCCAGACCACAGGGTTTGACTATTTCCGTTATTTCTGCCAGATCGCCCTCTGCCAGGGCGTCTATGGTCGGAAACCTGGCAAACAGGGTGGGGGTAGTGGCATTTACCCTCAGGTCAGTACATTGGGCTGACAGCCTGACCGCCACCAGCAGCTGCCATGCGCCGTCATTGTCCAGAAAGCATGGAGCCAGTGGGTATTCCTGTTCCAAAAGAGCCACCACTTCGGCGGCTTGTTTTTTGCTTTTCATAAATTCTCTCTTTTCCTTTGATTATAATGTAATATGTTATCATATATTTTGAAATTTTAAAATAGCTTTGGGTGAAAAGCACATACAATTTTCTTATTTTTGTGTGAAAATAGTAAAAAACGAAGGAGAATTTAAAATGGCTTTTATTGACACATCAGTTTATTCCAATGTGCTGCGTCAGGATGTACATCTGGATTTGTTTTTACCCAACGACCGCCCTGAACATCCTATAAGAAAGCCCAGAGGCGTTATATATTTTATGCACGGCCTGGGCAGCAGTGAAAAGCAGTTCAGGGAGTATACGGCCGCCAACAGGTACGCCAGGGAAAATCACATGGCAATGGTTTATGTCAGTGCTCCCCAGAGCTTTTACAATGATATGAAATACGGTTTAAAATACTATACCTATATTACAGAAGAGCTGCCGCAGCTGCTGGCTTCGCTGTACAATCTCAGTTTTCCAAGGGAAAAAACATTTATCGCCGGCCTGTCCATGGGCGGATACGGCGCGCTTAGGATAGGCCTTTCGCGCCCGGATATTTTTGGTGCGGTTGCGGCTTTTTCAGGCGCATGCGACATAAGAGGAATGGCGCGGCGGCTGAAAGAAGCCGGCAAGCTGGAAGGCGATTCCGCTTCTTTCCTGCCGGTATTCGGCGAAGATCTGGAAATAAGCGACGAACAGGATATATACTGCCTGGTCAAAAAAGTGTCACAGCTGCCCAAGGAACAGCAGCCCAGGATATTCACCTGCTGCGGTAAGCAGGACGACCTGGCCGACCTGTACAATCAAAACCGCAGGCTGAAAGATTATATTCAGAGCCTGCCCATTGAAAATTACAAGTATATGGAATGGGACGGCGTTCACGATTACAGCTTCTGGGACAGGGCAATGATGCACGCTATTGCATTTTTCCTTAAAAACGGGTATGATGAAAAGAAAATAAAGCTTTGGAGATGTGAAGCGGATTGAGTCAGCCCCTGGCAGCGGCATTGAGGCCGCAAAGTTTAGATGATGTATGCGGACAACAGCATCTTTTGTCAAAAGATGCTGTTTTTCGCCGTGCTGTGGAAAACGGTGTTATTCAGAATATGATATTTTACGGTCCTTCCGGCGTGGGTAAAACAACGGTGGCCGGCATAATAGCCAAAATGACAAATAAGATGCTGTTCAAACTGAACGGCACCCAAAGTTCCACTGCGGACATAAAGCAGATAATTGCCCAGACGGATACCCTGGGCGCCGAAAACGGGATTTTGCTGTATCTGGATGAAATTCAGTATCTTAATAAAAAGCAGCAGCAGTCACTGCTGGAAGTCTTGGAAGACGGAAGTGTGACATTGATAGCTTCAACTACGGAAAATCCGTACTTTGCTATTTTTAACGCCATACTGTCCCGCAGCACCATATTTGAGTTCAGACCGTTGCAGCCGGAGGATATAAGTCAGGGGCTGACCAGGGCGGTGGAAAAATACAATGCGGCCAACGGTACGGCTGTAAGCCTGTCCGACGAAGCGGCAAAAGTGCTGGCTTACGGCTGCGGCGGAGATATGCGCAAAGCCTTTAACCGGCTGGAATTGCTGATAGCTGCGGCTTCTTATGGTTCTGATAACTGTGAAATAACTGCGCCTATGGCAAAACAAGTCAGCCAGCGCAGTGCCAACAGGTTTGACAACGGCGGCGACGAGCATTACAATCTGCTTTCGGCATTGCAGAAATCAATCAGAGGATCGGATGAAAATGCGGCTTTGCATTATCTGGCCAGGCTGCTGGACGGCGACGGAATGCTGCCGGCCATAAGAAGAATACTGGTGTGCGCCTGCGAAGATATAGGCCTTGCTTACCCCCGGGCTATATCTGCTGTCAAAAGCTGCTGTGACATAGCGTTGCAGGTGGGTATGCCGGAAGCCAGGATACCTCTGGCAGATGCCGTCATACTTCTGGCAACAGCTCCAAAGAGCAACAGCGGTGAAGCGGCCATTGACGCCGCTATGGCAAGGGTGAAAAAAGGCGGTTTCGGTGATGTGCCGGACTATCTGAAAGATGCCAACAATCCTGCCCAGGCCGGTCTGAAGCGGGAAGAGAAATACAAATATCCCCACTCCTTTGAAAATCATTGGGTGGCACAGCAGTACCTGCCACGGCAGATAAAGGACGATGTGTACTACCGCCATGGGGAAAACCGCACCGAACAGGCGGCCAAAGCCTACTGGGACAAAATAAAAGGAAAACTGTGACAGTATTCTGATACAGATAAAATAAAACCGCCGCTTTGATGCGGCGGTTTTTGTTATTTGTCCTTGTTTTCTTTTTGCTGTAACTTGTATTCCAGTTTTGCCATACGGCGGGCTTCTTTTTCTGCTTCACGCTGTTCAATATTTATTTCCACCTGGGTTTTCTCCCTGGCCGGCAGATCTTTGAAATTGGGCTTTTCGGGCATAAAGCTACGGCAGACAATCATATCTTTTTTGCTTTCGCTGTTTTTGCCTTCCCGGGCGTCTGTGACTGTCCATATACCGGTAACCACACCTAAAGACAATGCAAATTTTACCAGCAGGCTTTCGGGATGGTTGCGGTACAATATAAACTGCGGACGGCAGACAGAGTTGTTTATCAGGTTTCCGGTGGTGAACCGGTCAACTTTGCTCAAAGCTTTGAAATCTTTTGCCGGGGCAGACATAAGTCCGCGGAATATTGATTTTTCTGTGTGTTTGAACCAGGCTATAATGCCGACATGAAAGCTGACAACGGCGGCGTTTTCATGCCCGTATGCCAAAATGGCGTCAGCGGCGTGGCGGCACAGCCTTTCGTTGTTGTCGCACACTTTCAACTCTGCCACAACCGGCACCCTGCCGTCTACCATCTGCAAAAACTGCGGGAAGGTCATCACTCCGCAGGCGGCCACATCCTCGCTTTCGCTTTGGGAAATAACAATGTCTTTGCCGTATTCTTTGGACAGGTTGTCATAGGCGCTGACAAACAGTTTTCTGTCACGGCTCATAAATATCTCTGTTTTGATACCTATGCTGTTGTTTACACATTTTTCCACCGCCCGGGGGCTGTTGGGTTTGTCAGTGCTGTCGGTGACGGCATCTTCGGCATAATACCAGCCGTAAAACTGCTCCCTGAGAGCACGGGGAGCGCCGCCGCCGGAAAACATATTTACTATCAGAAAAATCAGAATAATTAAAATTGTTACAGCTATAAACATAAAAAATCTCCAAGAATGTATTATAACTGTAATTTTAAACATTTTCCTGCTCATAGTCAAGGGAAAAGCGCAAAGAACAGCGTTAAAAGAATATGTGACGGATGTTTTCACAAAACTATAACTTATAGGGTGTAACATAGATAAAAAGATGAGTATATCTGTTAAAATATCAGTTTATATATAAATAATATGGAAAAGGATGGTATGGTTTATGAAAATTTTGGTTGTTGACGACGAACAGAGAATAAGAGAACTTATCGGGCAGTATCTCAGGGTTGCCGGATATGATGTGGACGAGGCAAAGGATGGGATAGAGGCGCTGGACAAGGTTGCCAAAGGTGATATAGATCTGTGCATACTGGATGTTATGATGCCCTTTATGGACGGTATAGCCTGCCTTAAAGAGATGCGCAGCCGCGGTTTTAAAACTCCGGTTATAATACTTTCCGCCAAAGGCGAGGAGTACGACAAAATCGCCGGGTTTGACGCAGGAACCGATGACTATGTGGTCAAGCCTTTCTCACCCAAGGAACTGATGGCCAGGGTCAAAGCGGTGGTAAACCGTACCAACCCGGAAATGGCGGAAAGCAAGGAAAGATATATTTTCGGCGGTCTGGTAATAGATGTGCCCAGCCACAGCATAAAAATAGACGGCGAAACCATAAATGTAACACCCAAGGAATTTGATCTGCTTGTGTGTCTGGTGCAGAACAAAGGTGTTGCGCTGAGCAGGGAAAGAATACTTCTCAAAGTGTGGAACTACGACTATTTCGGTGAAGACAGGACAGTGGACACACACATCAAAATGCTTCGCAGCCATCTGAAAGATTACCGCGACTGCATTGTTACCGTATGGGGTGTGGGATATAAATTTGAACCAAAGGAATAAAACATGAAGACCAGTATAAGAAACAAGCTGACAGCCCTTATATTGGCGATATGTTTATCCATAATCGTAATAATATGGCTGACAACGGCACTGTTGTTCAAGCCGATGTATTACGCCATGACCCAGAGCGAGCTGACAGCCATACTCTCAAAAGCAGTAAAGGTTGTAAAAGAGAACGACGGAGCTTTGAGCCAGAAGGTTATAGATGAAATTTCTTCATATATAAACCACGGAGTGTGTATAGAAATTTCTGACGAATTTGGCTCAGGTCTGCTGTTGCTGGAAGGTATCGGCGATGCCTGCCAGCTGCATGGGGCAAAGGACACCAGCGCTGAAAGCCTGTATATGGACCAGCGACGCCTCAACACCCAGGAGGCGCTGGAATTAAGGCAGCTGGTGCGTTCCAGCGAAAATTATACCGGCAGCATAACTGACGATTACAACAACCGCCAGCTGGTGAAAGGTACCTACTGGAACAACAGGTATGTGATAATAGTGTCAACCAACCTGGCCAGGACGGATTCGATAGTGCGGATAGTCCTGTCACAGCTGCGCACAGCCACATTCTTCTCTATCATTTTGGCGCTGATAATATCTGCCCTTATGTCCAACTGGTTTATCAAGCCTATAACGGTACTGTCAAAAGCCACCAAAGAAATTGCCAAAGGCAACTATGGTGTAAATATAGAGGTGCCGGAAGGACCGGCGGATGAATTTGGCCAGCTGGCACAGGATTTCAATGTGATGGTCGGGGAGATAGAGGCTTCACAGCAGGTGCAGAAAGAGCTGATAGCCAGTATATCCCATGACCTGCGTACACCGCTGACAATCATCAAGGGTTATGCCGAATCCATAAGGGATATAACGGGTGAAAACCGTGAAATAAGGGAACAGCAGCTGAATACAATTATAGACGAAACCGACAGGCTGTCCAAAATGGTAAACTCTGTTATGGAATATGCCAAGATCAGCCAAGGTGCTGTGAAACTGAATATTGTACAGTACAATATGGCTGATATGTGTGCCGATGTGGTGGATATTTATTCCAACAAGGCGCAAAATGAAGGCAAAACCATAACATATGAAGGACCGGACACAGTTTATGTATTTGCGGATGCATCGCTGATTGAAAGGGTTATGCACAACCTTGTTTCCAATGCTCTGCTGCACACACCGCAGGGAACGGAAGTCAAAATAAGAATAACCCTGCTGGAAAACAGCAAGGTAAAGGTAAGTGTTATCGATTCCGGCGAAGGTATAAGCGAAGAAGACCAGAAGCACCTGTTTGAAAAATACTACCGCGCCAGAAAAGAAAGCGGAAAACAGGGTACCGGTTTGGGCCTTGCAATAGTAAAAACCATAATGGAAAACCATGGTTTTGAATACGGGGTAAACTCACAGCTGGGTCAGGGCAGCGAGTTCTGGTTTATAATGTGATTTAATCACAGGACAGTTGAATAACCATTACTTGTTTGGTATAATATTTTTGCATAAAAAATTATGATTTTATCATAAAAGGAGATTGATTTATTATGGTAGTAACAAGAAAAACAAATCTTGGCGAAATTTTAGATACAGATCCGTCCACAGCGGTTTATTTTATGGAAATCGGCATGCACTGCCTGGGCTGCCCCTCTGCCAGAGGCGAAAACATTGAGCAGGCCTGCATGGTGCACGGTGTTGACCCGGATGCTTTGGTTGAAAAGCTGAACGCTCATTTCGGTAACTAATCTGTGAATATTGCAAATATAGGCAGTCGTTTATCAATGGCTGCCTCTTTTGTTGACTGCGGAAAAACCGTGTGCGATGTGGGCTGTGACCATGGCAAACTGAGCCTTTACCTTCTGCAAAACGGCAGGGCTGAAAGGATAATCGCCACCGACATAAACAAAGCACCGCTGCAAAAGGCAATCGACCTGATAACCGGGGCCGGATTAGGCCCAAAGGCTGAATTTTATCTCACAGACGGTTTGCAGAACATAGAGAAAGCAGACGATGTAAGCCATGTTGTCATAGCCGGCCTGGGCGGACAGACAATGGCACAGATTATACATTCGGCACCTTTTATAAAGGAAAATAAAGTCAGGCTGATTTTGCTGCCGGCCCAAAGCGGGCATACCATAAGAAAGTACCTGTACGAAAACGGATTTGACATAGAAACAGAGGCGACGGTGGAAGAAAACGGCAAGTTTTACAGCTGTATCAGCGCCGTTTATACCGGGCAGAAGAAGACAGCTGATGTTTTCACCTGCTATATCGGCAAAAGCCGGCTGTGTGAAGGATATGCAGCAAAAGGGTATTTTTCCATGGTTTACTCGCAGCTGGAAAAAAAGCAAAAAGGCTTTACCATAGAAAACGGATTTGCCAGCCGGGAAATATCCGAAGCAATGGACAAAATCAGAAATATGACAGATAAATAAAAAACAGGGCGTTATCGCTCTGTTTTTTATGTTGCCCGGATTAAAAAAATATGATTTAATATAATAAGTAATAAATGGAGGGGACAATATGGCCAGTGCAAAGCAGCTTTACAGCGCGCTGAATGAAATAATACCTTTTGAAAATCAGGAGAGCTGGGACAACAGCGGTCTTCTGTTGGACAGCGGAAAGGACAGTGACAAGGTACTGGTGTGTCTGGATGTCACATCGGAGGCGGTGAGCCGGGCAGAAAAAAATGGCGCCGGGATAATAGTTTCCCACCATCCGCTGATATTCTCTCCTTTGAAAAAACTGTCGGAGAGGGATTTGGTATACAGACTGGTTGAAAAGGAGATAAGCGTAATCTGCGCCCACACAAACTTTGATAAATATGAAAGAGGCACCGGCTATTGTATGGCTGAGGCTCTGGGACTGGGAAATATACAGTTTTGCGAAGACGGAATATGCCTGACCGGCCGGCTGACAGAAGAGGACAGTATATCGGCCGTTGCGAAAAAATGCAAGGATATATTCGGCGCCGCTTCATTCAGCCTCGGAGATAAAAAAGTCAAAAGTGTTTTTTTATGCCCTGGAAGCGGCGGAGGCCTGACAGAAGAGGTGCTGGCTGGTGGAGCGGATTGCTTTATAACCGGCGAATGCAGTTATCATAATGTGCTGGATCTGCGGCACAGAGATGTGGGGGTAATTACCCTGGGGCATGATTTGTCCGAAAGGATCAGCCTGCCGTCACTGGCCGGGCTGATAAGAGGGCGGGTGCCCGGTTTACAGGTCAGTGTGTTTATGCAGAAAGCATTGACCGAAAGTGTATAGGAGTTTTTTATATGGCATTAGATTCAATGACTATGGCTCTGCTGGCCAAAGAGCTTAACCGGCAACTGGCAGACAGCAGAGTGGACAAGATACATCAGCCGTCAAAGGACGAGATGGTTTTTCATATGCGCAGGCGCAGCGGTTCTTTTAAATTGCTTTTGTCTGCCCGCAGCGGAACAGCCAGGATATGTGTGACGCAGGAGGAGTTTGAAAACCCAGCCGCACCGCCGTCCTTCTGTATGCTGATGAGAAAATATTTTTCCGGGGCAAGATTTGTCAGCGCCCGGGCAGTGGAAGGCGAAAGGCTGATAATGCTCACTTTTTCTGCCACCAGTGAAATGGGTGATACTGTAAAGCTGGAAATAGCCGCAGAATTGATGGGACGATATGCAAACCTGGTGCTGATAAACGGTGACGGAAAGATAATAGACGCCATGAAAAGGGTTGACGCCGATGCTTCGGCATTGCGACAGCTTCTGCCGGGACTTGTTTACAAATTGCCCCCCAGAAAAGACAGCCCGATTTTTGTAAGCCAGACCCGGCAGGTACTGGAAAAGGTGTTTGTTTTTGACGGCACTGTTGACAAGGCGTTGCTGAAATGCAGCATGGGCATGAGTCCTGTCATCGCCAGGGAGATAGCCGGCCTTTCCGGTGTCGGTGATACAACAGCTTCAAAGCTGACTGTCAATCAGCAGCGGCAGGTACGCCGGGCGGCAGAAAAGGTTTTGGAATATTACCACAATCCATCCTTTACAGTGGTCTACGGCCATGACGGAATGCCGGCGGAATACAGCTTTATGCCGCTGAGCCAGTATCGGGGGCTGGAAAGCCGAAGTTATGACAGTCTTAACCGTCTGCTGGATGAATATTACAGCGAAAAAGACAGAGCAGAACGCCTGCGTCAGAAAGGCAAGGACCTGCACAAACTGGTGCAAAATCTACTGGACAGGGCCCAGCGCAAGCAGATTGCCAGAAAAGAGGAACTGGCCCAAAGCGAAGACAACGATAAATACAGGATATATGGCGAACTGCTGACTGCCAATCTTTATAAGCTGGAAAAAGGCATGAAGAGTGTCAGCGTGGAAAATTATTACGATGGCAGCACTGTTACTATTCCTCTTGACCCGAAACTGGGCGGTAACCGGAATGCGCAGAAATATTACAAGGAATACAAAAGAAAACAGACTGCCGTAAAAATGCTTACAAAGCTGATACGGCAGGGAGAAATAGAGCTGGAATACCTGAACAGCGTTGCATACAATGTGGCCAGTGCGTCAGGGGAAAAAGAGCTTATGGCCATAAGGGAAGAGCTTCACGGCGCCGGTTATCTGAAATATTACAAAAACAGGGACAAAAAGCAAAAACCCCGGGACTTTATAAGGTATACTTCTTCTGACGGGTTCCTTATTCTGGTGGGCAGGAACAACCTGCAAAATGAGCGACTGACCATGAAAACCGCCCGCGGAAAGGATATGTGGTTCCATGTTAAAAAAGCTCCCGGCAGTCATGTGGTTGTTATGAGCGAAGGCAGAGATATACCGCTGAAAACACAGAACGAGGCGGCGATGCTGGCAGTTTACCATTCCAGCCTGAAAGGCAGTCCGAAAGTGGAAGTGGATTATACCTTTGTAAAAAATATCAGAAAAACCGCGGACTTAAAACCCGGAATGGTCATATATGATATTTATGAAAGCGCCCCGGTGACTGTGGACGAAAAGGTATTGGCAGAACTTCGGAGGCTTAACTGATATGGGCAAAACAGAAAAAATTTGCAAAAATATTTTTTACCGGATATTTGCTGTAAGCTTTTCTTGGCTCATGATAAATGTGCTGTTTTTCAATCCGTTTTTTGACTATAAGCCTTATATAGTCCTGCCGTTGGCAGCTGTCTGGTTTGTTTTTATGGCGCTGGCTTTCAGGCTGGTTGAAAAATATGAAAGCTTTATAAATCAAAATACAATAAAATTCCTGGCCGGCTTTTTTGCCCTGCTTTGGCTGACACAGTTTGTGGTATACTCGCTGTGCGCAGGATATCCCACCAGGGATTTTGAGAGGGTTTTTACCGGCGCGTATAACTACACCATAACCGGTACCATACAGGACCCGTATCTGGATTATTTTTATAAATTTCCCAACAATATGCCTCTTACAATAATTTTGCAGTTTATTTTCAGACGGGTATATAGGCTGGGTATAACAAACTTCTTTGCAGTAGGCGCACTGTTTAACCGGCGGTGTATCAGTGCGGCATATCTTTTCACATTTTTAAGTGTCAGAAATGCCATGGGTACTAAATATGCGGCTTTTGCAGTTATACTGCTGTATTTCTGCCTGCCTCTGCAAATTTATATATCAATTTTTTATACCGATACCACTTCCATGCTGTATCCGCCCCTGATTATATATTTTTATCAGACTGCCGGAAAATTGAAAGGCAAAAAGAAGAACATTCTTTTTTGCATCACAATGGGACTTATAACAGGCCTGGGAATAAAGATAAAATATTCTGTTGCCATTGCACTGATAGCAGTAATTATACGGTGTATTATAAAATTTGATCTGAAAAAACTGGCGGCTGTGGCAGTCAGCACAGCGCTGGGCTTTGCTTTGGTAAGCGCAGCCTTTGACCGGTTTATGTATAAAAACATTTTGGACAAAGAAAAAGCCTATGACATGAGCACGCCTTTTCTTGCATGGATTGCTATGGGTGTGCAGGGGGACGGCACACACAGTGCTGATGACAACCATTATATATGGGCGCAGGAAACCCACGAAGAAAAGGTTGATGGGGCAAAATTTCTGCTTAAAGCCCGCCTGGAATATATGGGCCCTGCCGGATATATAAAGTTTCTCAATGCAAAGGCTGTCAGAAGCTTTGGCAGCGGAAACCTGGACTACCCCAACACTGTTTCGGAATCACCGATGAAACAGAATTTTATGATAGATGTTCTTAATCCGCAGGGAAGATATAACGCTGTGTTCGACAATATAATACAGGGATATCACATACTGATATTTTTAATGCTGTGTGTGGGCGCTGTCAGCGGCGCGCTGGAAAAAGACCGCAGGATGTTTGTGTGGCAAGTGTCTAGCCTGGGAATGCTTTTATTTCTGCTTTTGTGGGAAGCCGGGACCAGGTACCTGCTCAACTATTACCCTGTATTTGTATCCGCTTCTCTTGGCGGATTTGTGCTTGTCTTTGACAAAATTTTCGATGTCAAGAAGGCTGATGTTTTAAAAAGGGAAAAACAGGCTGTAATCAATTGATTGCAGCTTGTTTTTATTTTTATAAAAACTGTTGACTTTTTACAGTTAATTTGGTATTATACACAAGGTTTTGATTTTATTTTAGTTAACAGTTACAATTATATTGTTATTATAGACAAAAAATAAGCATCAAAAGTCAAGATAATAGGTTATGTATACAAAATTTTGAAATATTGCAAAAAAACTTGCATTATTTCTTGTTTTATAGTATCATAATTAGGCGACTGCAAAGATTATGCGTTGAAGCGGGAGGTTGCCGCGCAATATGCGAGGGTTTTTCCGCTGAGTATGTCCGATCTTTGAACCGGGCGAGTAAATATTGAAATGCAAAGGGTGTATGACCTGTACAGGTCCACTGGCCGTAAACTTTGTGATTAAAGGGGCGTTTGGCCCTGTGTTCCGATCTAACTGCTTGGCGGTTAATCGGTTTTTATCATGAAAGGGTGCGAAACACCCGGCGCAGTGTTCAATATTTTATAACCGCCGCTACATTTTTTAAAACTATAAGGAGGCGTTACAATGGCAGTCAAAGAAAAAATCAGAGTCAGATTGAAGAGTTATGATCACCAGCTGATCGACACAGCAGCTGAAAAGATTGTTGAAGCAGCAAAAAGAACAGGTGCAAGAGTATCCGGTCCTATCCCGCTGCCCACAGAAAAAGAAGTGATCACAATTCTGAGAGCTGTTCACAAGTACAAAGATTCTCGCGAACAGTTTGAAAACAGAACTCACAAAAGACTGATCGACATCTTGAAACCTACAAACAAGACTGTTGAAGCTCTTACAACACTGCAGTTGCCTGCAGGCGTTGAAATCGAAATCAAGCTCTAATATATACATTTTATATAGAGCGCTCTCTCAACCGCAAGTTGGAGTCATGTTGGCAAAGCCAACCAATAACCTAACAGGAGGCATTTAGAAATGCAAAAAGGAATTATCGGCAAGAAAATCGGTATGACACAGCTTTTCGATGAAAAAGGTATGGTAGTGCCTGTAACAGTAATCGAAGCAGGTCCTTGTGTTGTCGTACAGAAGAAAACTGTTGAAAGCGATGGCTATCAGGCAGTTCAGCTGGGTTACGGCGAGGTTAAAGTAAACCGTCTGTCCAAACCCGCAAAAGGACATTTTGAAAAAGCGGGCGTTGCTCCCAAGAAAACTCTGAGAGAATTCCGCTTTGAATCTATCGACGAAATCAATGTCGGCGACATCGTAAAGGCAGATGTATTTGCTGCCGGCGATAAAGTTGACGTATGCGGCATCAGCAAAGGTAAAGGTTATGCCGGTACAATCAAACGCTGGAACAATCATTCATTGAAAGCCAGCCACGGTACAGGCCCGGTTGCAAGACACGCCGGTTCCAACGGTTCCACATCTTCACCGTCCAGAGTTTTCAAAGGCAAAAAACTGCCTGGTCACCTGGGTGCTGAAAGAGTTACTGTTCAGAACCTTTCCGTTGTTAAAATCGACGCAGAAAATAATCTTATTGCTGTTAAAGGCGCAATTCCCGGCGCAAAAGGCGGAATTGTTGTTCTGACAGACAGCGTTAAAGCTTAAGGGAGGAAGACAAGATGGCAAAATTTGATGTTTTAGACATTAACGGTAAAAAAGTTGACACTGTTGAGCTCTCTGATGCAGTTTTCGGTATCACACCTAACGAAAAGGTTATGCATGCGGCAGTTGTAAACTTCCTGGCCAACCAGAGACAGGGTACACACTCCACACTGACCCGCAGCGAAGTAAGCGGCGGCGGACGCAAACCTTGGAGACAGAAAGGCACAGGCCGTGCAAGACAGGGTTCTATCCGTTCACCTCAGTGGACACACGGCGGTATCGCTTTGGGCCCCAAACCCCGCGATTACAGCTACTCTTTGAACAAGAAAGTAAAAAGACTGGCAATTTGCTCTGCTCTTTCCGCTAAGGCAAGCGAAGGCAAATTGGTTATAGTTGACAACTTCGCTATCGCAGATTACTCAACAAAAGCTGTTGTAAAAATGCTCAGCAATCTGGGCGTAAGCGGCAAAACTTTGATGGTACAGGCTGTTGCAGATAAGAAGGTTGTTAAGTCAGCAGGCAATATCCCTGGTGTACAAACAACATTGGCAACAACAATGAACGCCTATGACACCATCAATGCCGGCACACTGGTTGTAAATCTGGAAGCCGCGAAGAAACTTGAGGAGGTATTCGCATAATGAAATTAGCACAGGATATCATCATCAAGCCAATCATCACTGAAAACAGCATGAAGGGCGTTTCTGAAAGAAAATATACATTCCAGGTTGCTAAGGACTCCAACAAAATCGAAATCGCAAAAGCGGTTGAAGAACTGTTCGGAGTAAAAGTAAGCAAAGTAAACACAATAAATGTTCGCGGCCGTTTCCGCCGTCAGGGCATCAAATGTGGTTACACACCCGCTACAAAAAAGGCTATCGTAACACTGAAAGCCGATTCTAAGGGCATTGAGTTCTTCGAAGGCATGAACTAATAAACAGCCCTCCGCCTGATATAAAAGGCGTTTTTAAGTATGGGAGGCGCAAAAGGCGCTTCTCGCAAAAAGACTCATAAGGAGAGTGAACCTAAATGGCTATTAAAAAGTTTAAACCGACTACTCCGTCTCGCCGTAACATGGCAGTTACAGACTATTCGGTTCTTTCAAAGGTAAGCCCCGAGAGAAGCCTCTTGGAACCTATGAAAACAACAGCCGGCCGTAACAACACAGGCCGCATCACTGTTCGTCACCACGGCGGCGGCAACAGAACAAAATATCGTGTAATCGATTTCAAAAGAAACAAAACAGGTGTTCCCGCACAGGTTATGACACTTGAATACGATCCTAACAGAACAGCTTTTATAGCTCTGATTCAGTATGAGGACGGCACAAAATCCTATATAGTAGCTCCTGATGGACTCAAAGTAGGCGACACAGTTATGAGCGGTGAAGGCGCTGACATCAAACCCGGCAACGCACTGCCCATCAACAACATTCCGGTTGGTACAATCATCCACAACATCGAGCTGTACCCCGGCAAAGGCGGTCAGCTGGTTCGTTCCGCAGGTAACTTTGCTCAGCTGATAGCAAAAGAAGGCAAATACGGCCTGGTTCGTCTGCCTTCCGGTGAACTGAGAAATGTTCCTCTGAACTGCTACGCCACAGTTGGTCAGGTATCCAACCTGGATCACGACAATGTAAAAATCGGTAAAGCCGGTAAAAAACGCCACATGGGTTGGAGACCTACCGTTCGTGGTAGCGTTATGAACCCTGTTGACCACCCTCACGGCGGCGGTGAAGGTAAATCACCTGTTGGTCGTCCGGGCCCGGTTACACCTTGGGGCAAACCTACTTTGGGCTACAAAACCAGAAACAAACACAAAGCATCTGATAAATTCATCGTCAGACGCCGCAACGGTTAATAAAGGAGTTAAGATATGGGTAGAAGCGTTAAAAAAGGCCCTTTCGTTCAGCCTGTTCTTCTTAAAAGAGTAAAAGAAATGAACGCAACTGGCGAAAAAAGAGTCTTAAAGACTTGGAGCCGTTCATCTACAATTTTCCCGGATTTTGTTGGTCACACATTCGCTGTTCATGACGGCCGCAAACATGTGCCGGTATATGTAACAGAAGACATGGTTGGTCACAAACTGGGCGAATTCGCACCGACAAGAACATACCGCGGTCACGCAGGTGCAAAATCATCTAAGTAAAAGGAGAGTATAATTATGGAAGCAAGGGCATACCTTAGACACGCCCGCATAGCGCCAAGGAAAGTACAGATCGTTATGGACCTTATCAGAAATAAGCCGGTTGACGAAGCTGTTGCTATCTTGCAGCACACACCCAAAGCTGCTTGCGAACCTTTACTTAAATTGGTTAAATCAGCTATGGCTAATGCGGAACACAATTTTTCAATGGATAAAAACAGTCTGTATGTTGCAGAGTGTTTTGTAACACCCGGCCCGACTCTGAAAAGAGTTATGCCAAGAGCACAGGGCAGAGCATATAGAATTCTGAAGAGAACCAGCCACATGACAGTTGTTCTCAAAGAAATCGAAGAATAAGGAGGAAGCTATGGGACAGAAAGTTAATCCACACGGTCTTCGCGTAGGCGTAATCAAAAACTGGGATTCTCGCTGGTTCGTTGAAAAGAAAACTTTCGGCGACACTCTGGTAGAAGACTATAACATAAGAAAAGTTCTCAAAGCTCAGCTTTACACTGCCGGTGTATCTAAAATTGAGATTGAGAGAGACTCAAAAGTACTGAGACTGAACATCTTCTGTGCAAAACCCGGTATGGTTATCGGCCGTCAGGGTTCTGAGATCGAAAAACTTCGCGCTCAGGTTGCAAAACAGGTAAAGAGACCTGTTGAAGAAGTTCTGATCAACATCACAGAAATCAAGCAGGCTGATGCAAACGCTCAGCTGGTTGCTGAAAATATTGCTGCTCAGCTGGAAAGACGTGTTGCTTTCAGAAGAGCTATGAAAATGTCCATGTCCAGAGCTATGAGAAGCGGCGTAAAGGGCATCAAGACAAGCGTTTCAGGCCGTCT